>JAJYUP010000065.1 GCA_021792455.1 Actinomycetes bacterium
TCGCGCGCTCGCGGTCCCCGAGGATGGACAGCGCCTGAATCAGCGCATCAGGCTCCGGCGGCGACTGTTGGCGAGTCGCGATGCAACGCGGGCGCGCAGACTCTCGAGATGGAGCTCGACCAGGCGATTGACGGCCGCCCGATAAGCCTCCTCGTCGCCGTTGGCCATCGCGCTCCGAGCACGTTGGCGGAGAGCTCGACTCAGCCGCTCGCGCTGTGAGGCGCCCCGGCGCGCGCGGCCATCTGGAGTCAGGTTCCACTTGGGCATCCGCTGTTACTCGAGCATTCCTCGTGAAGCATTCCTCGAACATGCACCGCTGCGCCGGCAACTTCGAACCGCCTCGCTGCATCTCGGACCCTCCGCGCAGCAGCCTTCATCCTCGACCGAGAGCCCTGACCACCGGCGCGGAGGCATCGACCGCGGAAGTCGGACCAACTGTGAAGTCGTCGCACCCCCGGCGTTTCTTACAGGCCGCGCAGTGGATGAGCTGAGCTTCACGCGTCAGCGTCGCTGCCGGCGCCGCTCACAAGCGCCGAAAGCGCATGGAGCGCGCGGTCCCTTCCCGCCCCTGGCCGCCTCCGCGCCGCGCTGAGCCGGCTCACGCGCGCAGCGGGACACAGAGCGCGCGGCCGTTCAATGCGTCTGAGCGCCTGAGGCCGCCGCCGGCGCGCTGCGGGCGGCTTGGCGGCCGTCCGCCGCCGCCTGCGTGCCGGGAGAGGGCTCAGGGCCCACGGCGGTGCCGGTGGGGGAAAGGGGCAGAGAGACGAGAAAGCGCGCGCCATGGCCAGAGGAGGAGGTCTGCAGCGTGACGGAGCCGCCGTGGGACTCTGCGACCGCCTTCACGATCGCAAGGCCGAGCCCGAAGGAGCCGCCACGGTCGCCGGCTCCGCGCACGAAGCGCTCGAACAGCGTGTCGCGCAGGCGCTCCGGAACCCCTGGGCCGTCGTCCTCGACGACGAGCTGCGCCCCGCCGTCCGGCGCTGGGCCCGTGAGCACCCGCACCTCCGTGCCAGGGGGAGTGTGCCTGAGCGCGTTCTCGATGAGGTTTATTGCGAGTCGGTGCATCTCGTCGCGGGAGGCCTGCACGATCACCGGCTCGACGTCGAGCACGATCTCGTGGCGAGCACTGACAGGGCCGAGCTCCGCGGCGGCCTCGATCGCGACCTGCGCGAGATCGACGCCCTCGCGCTTGACGATCCGCCCGACGTCGGTCCTCGCGAGCAGGAGCAGATCGGCGACGAGTCGCCTCATTCGCTGGGATGAGCGCAGCGCAGACTCAGCCGCCTCCGCCTCCTCACCTGAAAGCGACTCAGCGAGCAGCTCGAGGTTCGCGAGCACGCTCGTGAGCGGCGTGCGAAGCTCGTGAGAGGCGTCCGCGACGAACTGTCGCTGACGCGCGAGCATCGCCTCGGTCTCGGCGTGGGCGCTGTCGAGCTCCTGGAGCATGCCCTGAAGCGTCCGGGAGAGCTCGGCGACCTCGTCGTGAGCGCGTGGCGCCGGCAGTCTGAGCGACGGATCCCTCGTCCTCGCGATCTCCTCAGCCGTGCTGGTGAGCTGGGCCACAGGAGCCATCGCGCGCCTGGCGATGACGATCCCCGCGATGAGCGCAAGCCCAGCGCCCGCAAGCACCCCGAGCACGAGCAGCAGCTCGACCCTCGCGACGGTCGCGTTGACGTCCGAGAGCCTGCGTCCATACTGGACGATGAGGTGCCCTGCGACCTGGCCTGCCGCAGGGCCAGAGGCGTAGAAGACCCTGGCGAGATGGCTGATCACGCGATATCCGTGGACGTTGCTCGCTTCGCCGAGGGGCAGATGGAGAGGTGAGCCGAGCGACGGTGCGTCGGACGGCGTCTGCTGGATGAGCACTCCAGCCTCGGTGAACACCTTGATGACAGCCGACCCTTCAGGGGAGGCGACGGCCCGCAGGGACGGGTAGACCGACAGACTCGCCGATTCCGGTGCGTATGTGAAGTGGATCTGGCTCGGCAGCTGGGAGGCCGTGAGCGCAACCTGGTTGGCGAAATCGGAGCGGATCCGCCGGACGGTGAGCGAGCCGACTACGAGCGCGAACGAGAACAGGATGACGAATGTGAGCAGCGCGGAGCCGCCGGCGAGCCGCGTCCTGATCGGCAGGCGATCGAACGCTTCGGAGAGCCGCGCACCGAAACGCCTGCGCTCACGCACGAAGGACGTAGCCCGCCCCCCTGATCGTGTGCAGCAGCCGCGGCTCGCCGCCAGCCTCGAGCTTGCGGCGCAGGTTGGAGACGAACACCTCGATCGTGTTCGTCGTCGAGAACGGGTCATACCCCCAGACCTCGTCGAGCAGGCGCTGCCTGGAGATGACGATCCGCTCGTTGCGCATGAGGTACTCGAGCAGTTCGAACTCGCGCTGGGTGAGCTCTATCGCACGCTCGCCCCTGCTCACCTCGTGAGTGTCGACGTTGAGCGAGAGGTCGCCGACGCGCAGCGGTGCGGAGCCCCTGGGCGGTCGGCGGCGCAGGAGCGCGCGCATGCGGGCGAGCAGCTCCTGTCGCTCGAAGGGCTTGACGATGTAGTCGTCCGCGCCGGCGTCGAGCCCCTCGACCCGCGACTCGACAGCGTCGCGGGCGGTGAGGATGAGGATCGGCACGTCGTCGTTCTGTCGGAGCGTCCGCGCGACGTCGATCCCGTCGATCTCCGGCAGTCCGAGATCGAGGATGACGAGGTCCGGCGCAAAGGTCCTTCCATGCTCGAGCGCGGCCCTGCCGTCCGCCGCCGTTCTGACGTCGTAGCCCTCCATCCGCAGCGAGCGTTGCAGCGCCTGCGCGATCTCTTCGTCGTCCTCGACGACGAGCACGCGCGGCGAGCGAGAGTAATCGTTCATCTGCCCATTGTGATGTACCTGAGGCTGCTAAAGCAATCGTAAGCTCAGGAAGGGTCTTTTCGGTCGCCGTCGAAGCACTGCCGCAGATGCGCACGAGATCGAAGCGGAGCGGAACCGCGTCACGCGGGGCTGGGCGGGCTCGTACGCGCACGCATGCACGACGCCGCCGGGCGCGAAGCGCGAGAGGATCCTCGCGATCGCACGGCAGAGGTCGCCCTCCTCGGCGCGGGCGGCAGGCTGCGCGGTGGCCGCACCTGAGCGCGTGGATGCACCCACTCGCGCGGCTCGACGATCGCCAGCGCGAGGTGCTGGGGCTGGCGATGATGGCGCTCGGTGTGTTCCTGGCGTTCGTGCTGTACGGCGGCTTCGACGGAGGCGCGGCGGGGAGCGCCCTCGAGTACGGGCTCGCCTACCTCGTGGGCCGCGCCCGCGTGCTCGCTCCCGTCGCGCTGCTGGGAGGCGGCGTCGCGCTCGCGAGTGGAGCGGTGCTCCCGGCGAGACGGCCGCTGCGCACCGGCGGCGTCACGCTGGCGGCGGCGATCGTGCTCGCGCTCGCCGCAGGCACCTTCGGTGTGAGCGCCGTCGCACACGCATCCCCACGGTGGAGCGCGCCGTTCCTGAAGGCCCACGGCGGCGTCCTCGGCGAGGCGCTCTACGCTGCGCTTCATCCCCTGATCCAGCAGCTGGGCGTCGACATTCTCGTGGTCTTCCTCTCTATCGCAGGGTTGGTGCTGCTGACCGGCGCTTCGATCGCGACCGTGCTGAGCGCGGCAGGAGGAGGCCTGCTCGACACGACGCGGATGATCCACTCACGCATCGGCAGCGACGCTCAGCAGACCTCTCGCGAGGGCCCTGATGCCGCGTTCCCGGATGCAGGCGAAGGCGCCCCGCGCACAGGCACAGAGCGGGCAGGGGCGGGGCCGGCGCTGCGGGATCCGCTGATGCCGCCAGACCCCGATCCCGGCGAGCTGATCGTGCGCGCCACTCACGTGGAGGCCCCCTCGATGGATTCCCGTCCGTGGGGCTTGGAGCATGCGCGCGAGCCCTGGCAGAGGGGCGGAGGCTCAGAGCAGCCGCTGAGCGGAGGCGGCGGGGGACAGGCGCTTCTGAGCCAGACGCCGGCGGCAGAGGTGGCGATCCCGGCAGGCGGGCGCTCAGGTGCTGAGCAGCGAACCGCCGCGGACCCAGGGGAGCAGGACGCGCAGCGCGGGCACGCAGGACACGGGCGCGCTGCAGAGGCCCCCACGAACGACGGGGCCACAGGCGAAGACGAGGAGAGGGACCGATGCGACGCCGAGGGCCCGCTCGCGCAGCTGACGCCGATGCGCAACCTCCGTGCCGCCGCGACGGAGGACCCGAGCTTTCAGTGGCAGCTTCCGTCGCCTGGGCAGATCCTCGCGCGCTCGAGCCGCGAGCACTCCCTGCCCGACACCGCAGGCCAGGAGCGGGTGAGCGGAGCGCTGATCGAGGCGCTTGGGCACTTCGGCGTGCAGGCGAAGACGATCGGCACCGTCGCCGGCCCGCACATCACCCGCTACGAACTGAGGCTTGCGCCAGGCACGAAGATGGCAAAGATCGCCCAGCTGAAGGACGATCTCGCCTACGCCTTGGCGGCGACGGACATCCGCATCCTCGCGCCGATCCCCGGCAAGCAGGCAGTCGGGGTCGAGGTCCCGAACGCGAAGCGGCGGATCGTGCGCCTGGGCGACGTCTTCCAGGACCCGCCGCGAGACTGGTCTCCACTGACGGTTTGGCTGGGCAAGGACATCGCCGGAAAGGCGATCGGAGCCGATCTGACGAAGATGCCCCACCTGCTGGTCGCCGGCACGACCGGCGCGGGCAAGTCAGGGGCGATCAACGCGATGCTCTGCAGCGTGCTGCTGCGCGCGAGCCCAAGGCAGCTGAGGATGGTGCTCGTCGACCCGAAGCAGGTCGAGCTCAACCACTACGAGTCGATCCCGCATCTGCTGACCCCGGTGATCACGAGCCCGAAGATGGCGGCGAACGCGCTGGGCAACCTCGTGCGGGAGATGGAGCAGCGCTACACGATCATGTCGCTGGCGCGCACGCGCAGCCTGCCGGAGCTCAACCGCGCGCGCACACAGCGCGACGAGCCGCCGCTGCCGTACATCCTGTGCGTGATCGACGAGCTTGCAGACCTGATGATGGTGGCACCCGCCGACGTGGAGGACTCGATCATCCGACTCGCCCAGAAGGCGAGGGCTGTGGGCATCCACCTCGTGCTGGCGACCCAGAGTCCGAGGGTGGACGTGATCACGGGGATGATAAAGGCGAACGTGCCCTCGAGGATCGCCTTCGCCGTCTCGAGCCAGACCGACTCCCGCGTGATCCTGGATCAGAACGGAGCCGAGTCGCTGCTGGGCCAGGGGGACATGCTCTTCTCACCGGTGGGCAGCTCCCGCCTGCAGCGCATCCAGGGCGCCTACATCGACGAGGCCCAGATCGCCAAGCTGACCGATTTCTGGCGCCTGCAGGGGAAGCCCGAGCTGCGGCAGGAGCTGCTCGAGGAGCTCGAGCGCGAGCCGGCACAGGACCAGGGCGACGAGCTCGACCCAGACGACGATCCGCTCTTGGAGGAGGCGATCACGCTCGTGGTCGAGATGCAGACCGCTTCGACCTCGATGCTCCAGCGGCGCCTGCGTCTCGGCTACACGCGGGCGGGCAGGCTGATCGACATGCTCGAGCGCCGCGGCGTGATATCAGGGTATGAGGGCAGCAAGCCGCGCCAGGTGCTGATAACCGAGTCGGACCTGCCGCGAGTGCTGAGCGCTCTGCAGCTGCGCAGCAGCCCGGCAGCGTCCGAGCATCGCCTAGAGGGCGATGCGGGCTGAGCGCTCCGATGCCGCGGAGCAGAAGGAGCTGCGGTGGGGAGGAGCAGGGGCAGCACGGATGCACGTGCAAAGGAGCAGGATCGACTGCGAACAGAGCGAATAGTCACTAGCCTTCAGAGGCGAACATGCCGGAGATTGGGGCAACGCTGCGGGAGACGCGGATGCGGGAACGCATCGATCTGTCCGAGATCGAGGCGAAGACGAAGATCCGGGCACGTTACCTGCGCGCGCTCGAGAACGAAGAGTGGGATCTGCTGCCCGGCCCGACCTTCATCCGGACGTTCCTGCGCACCTACGCAGAGGCCCTTGGACTCGACGGCAAGGCGCTCGTTCAGGAATACCGGACACACTTTGAACATCAAGGCGAGGCTGAGCTGCGCCCGCCGATCTCCTCGGCGAGACGACGGGCCGGAGAGGGAGGCGAGGGCGGCCGCTCGCACGCGCCGGGCGCGCGCGGCTACGCGATCGCGATCGGCGTCGTCAGCCTGGTGGTGGTGCTGCTGCTGATCGGGCTCCTGAGCGGAGGCTCGAAACCGCGCGCGCCGAGCGCGAGCAGCAGAACGACCCGCAGCAGGACGGCGACGAGGACGGTGAGGCGCAGCAGAACGACGAGCAGCCGCACGCTCGCCGCGAGAACGCAGGCGAGCGTGTGGCTGCAGGCACGCGAAACGGTGTGGGTGTGCCTCGTCGGCCCGACGGGAAAGGACGTGATCCCCGGGGTCGACGTGCATGCCGGTGAACACTTCGGCCCCTATCGCGGCAGCCGCTTCGAAATCACGCTCGGCAACAACGCCCTGACCCTGCGCGTGAACGGCAGGGCGCTGCCGCTGCCCGCCTCCTCGACCGCGCTTGGCTACGTGATCACCCGCAGCGGCGCACGCAGCCTCGAAGCCGGCTCCCAGCCGACGTGCGGTTGATGCGGGCGGGGATCCTCGTGACGGGGACGGAGGTCCTGAGCGGCGCGGTGAGCGACCGGAACGGGCCGTGGCTGTCGGCACGCCTGCAGCGGCTGGGCATCGGGGTGGCGGAGATCCGCATCGTCGGAGACCGTGACGCGGACATCGCAGACGCGCTCGAAGGCATGCGCGCGCACCACCTCGGACTCGTCGTGACGACCGGCGGGCTGGGACCAACCGCAGACGACCGCACGGTGGCGCAGGTGGCCCGTTGGCTGTCTGCCGAGCTCATCCTCAACACAGACCTGGAGGAGCGGATACGGGAGATCGTGCGCCCGCTGCGCGAGCGTGGCGTCGCGGCCGCCGCCGCATTCGATGCAGGCAACCGCAAGCAGGCGACGGTGCCGGCCGGCAGCGTGATCATCGACCCCGTCGGCACAGCCCCAGGGCTCGTGATCGCCCCGCCGAGGGAGGGATATCCGACGACGGTCGTGCTGCCAGGACCGCCGCGGGAGCTGCAGCCGATGTTCGAGCAGGCGATCTCGAAGGAGCCCTTCGCGCGGCTGCTGGCGAAGCTGGAGCCCGCAGAGGTGCGCACGATGAGGCTGTTCGCCCTGCCAGAGTCAGAGCTCGCGCAGGGGCTGAGGGAGGCGGCCGAGGCGGGCGTGGAGCTGGAGCGCCTGGAGGTGAGCACCTGCCACCATCGGGGCGAGCTGGAGATCACGACGAGGGTGCCCCCTGACGCTCTCAGTATCTACGAGGCGCTCGAATCGTTCATGCGCGAACGGTATGGAGAGCGTCTGTTCTCGACGGACGGACGCTCGATCGATGAGATTCTCGCGAGCGCTCTGAGCGGCCGGCTGACGATCGCAACCGCGGAGTCCTGCACCGGCGGTATGCTCGCCGCGCGGCTGACGGAGCTTCCAGGCGCCTCGAGCTGGGTGCTCGGCGGGGTGATCGCCTACAGCAACGAGGTGAAGGTGAGGAGCCTTCGCCTCGACGCGGGTGTCCTGGAGCGGGAGGGCGCCGTCTCCGAGGCGGTGGCACGCGCGCTTGCAGAGGGCGTTCGCGAGATTCTCGGCGCAAGCATCGGCGTCGGCGTGACGGGCATCGCCGGGCCAGGCGGCGGCAGCGAGCGCAAGCCGGTCGGACTCGTTTGGCTGGCGGTTGCGGGCCCAGGCGGCTCGACGCTGGCCCGATCGGTGCGGCTGCCAGGTGGCCGCGCGGAGATCAGAGAGCGCGCGGTGACCGTCGCGATGCACCTGGTGAGGCAGGCGGTGGAGTCGCGCGCGAACGTCTAGGATCAGGTCGGGGGAATGTCCCGTCCGGCCACAGCCCGCCTGTTCTTCGCCCTGGAGCTTCCGCTGCCGCTTCGTGAAGCACTCGCCGCCTGGGCGCTCGAGGCGAGCAGGGACGCCGCCGCCGCCGATCGCAGCGAGCGGGAGCAGGCGCGGCGCGCGCCCTCCGGCGGCAGGGGTGCGCCTGTGGCTCACCGCGGGCAGCACCCAGAGGTCGGTGCGGGAAGGCGCCTGGCCGCGCGACGGCGCTCGAAGCAGCTTTCGATGAGGCTGATCGAAGCGGAGTCGATGCATCTGACACTGAGCTTCATGGGCTCTGTGCCAGTGGAGCATGTAGATCCGTTGGCGAGCGTGGTGGCGTCGCTGCAGCTTTCGCAGGGCGGCGAGGCTGCGCTGGGGGCGCCGCTGTGGCTGCCGACGAGGAGGCCGAGGGCGCTGGCGGTGGAGGTCCACGACCTCTCCGGGGCGATCGCGGATGCGCAGCGCCTCCTGCTCGACTCTCTGCACACCTCGGGGCTTGCACGACGTGACCCAAGCCACGGCGGCGCCGGAAGGCGCCGCCCCCTCCGACCTCACGTGACAGTGGCTCGCCTGCGCGCCGGCGCAGCACCAGGGCAGCGAACGCTTCCCCCCACCCCACAGCGCACCTTTCCGATCGGAGCAGTTCTCCTCTATCGCTCCTGGCTGACTGTGGACGGAGCGAGCTATGAGGCGCTGGCGGCGAGCGCCCGACCGGAGGGGCGTTCCGTCCGGGGAGGGGCATAGCCTTCTGTGCCCACTTCATTTGGAGGATTCAGCGATGCCGATCACGACCGATCAGGAGCAGGAGAAGACCGCGAAGGCGCGCGATGCTGCGCTGAAGGGCGCGCTGACCCAGATAGAGCGCGAGTTCGGCAAGGGCACCGTGATGAGGATGGGCGACGAGGGGGCCCAGGTGCGGGTGGACACGATCTCCACAGGGGCGCTCTCACTGGACATCGCACTCGGGATCGGAGGGGTGCCGAGGGGCAGGATCGTCGAGGTCTTCGGCCCCGAGTCCTCAGGGAAGACGACCTTGATCTACCACGTGCTTGCGGAAGCCCAGAAGCGCGGCGGAGTCTGCGCCTTCATCGACGCCGAGCACGCGATGGACCCGCTGTATGCGAAGACGATCGGCGTCGACATCGACGAGCTGCTCGTCTCCCAGCCCGACTACGGCGAGCAGGCCCTCGAGATCGCCGACATGCTCGTGCGCTCCGGCGCGATCGACGTCGTGGCGATCGACTCCGTCGCTGCGCTCACCCCACGCGTGGAGCTCGAAGGGCAGATGGGTGATCAGACGGTCGGCTCCCAGGCGCGGATGATGTCCCAGGCGATGAGAAAGCTCGCCGGCAACCTGAACAGGACGGGCACCCTGTGCATCCTGACGAACCAGATAAGGGAAAAGGTCGGGGTTATGTTCGGATCACCCGAGACGCAGCCAGGCGGACGCGCGCTGAAGTTCTACGCCTCACAGCGTCTCGACATCCGCCGAATCGAGACCCTGAAGGACGGCACCGAGGCGGTCGGCAACAGGGTGCGAGTGAAGGTTGTGAAGAACAAGCTCGCCGCCCCCTTCAGGCAGGCGGAGTTCGACATCGAGTTCGGCAGGGGCATCTCCACCTCCGGCTGCCTGATCGACCTCGGCATAGAGCACAACATCATCAGCAAGGCAGGCTCCTTCTTCTCCTACGGCGAGGAACGGCTCGGCCAGGGGCGCAACAACGCGAAGGCCTTCCTCGACGAGAACAGCACGATCGCGAGGGAGATCGAGGCAAAGATCTACGCGGCGCTTGGCATCGGCAAGGTGACGCCGCTCGAGGCCGCGGCCGAACCGCAATCGGCTGACGCAGGCGCATCCCCGCCTGATGCCGTGGCGCAGGCCGCCTGAGCGGCGCAGGGTCAGACGCCGGCTTCGCGCGGCCACCTCGGCAGCGCCCGGGCCGACGCCGGCTTCGCGCCACGCATCTTTGGGCATGGAGCGATCGGCTCGATAGCACTCACAGCAAGTGATAGCATCGCCCGTATGAAGCAACTGCTTCTGCGTGTCCCGGAGGACTTGCATCGTCGCCTCGCTCTCCGAGCGCGACGGGAGGGCCGTAGCATGAACGCGGTTGCAACGACGATTCTCGAGGCGGTCCCAGAGGATGAGCAGCCCGATCGCCGTGTTCGTCTGCGAGCCGCCGCTGCAGCCGCGGGGATGTTGCGCGCGACGCCCTCACCATCGCGCATGAGCCACTCAGAGCGTTTGCGCATCATCGAGTCGACTCGTGGCCTCGGCCAACAGGTCGACCGGCTGCTCGCCGATGAGCGTGAGCGGATGTGATCGTCTACCTGGACTCTTCCGTGCTCGCCCGCGCGTACCTCGCCGACGAGGAGGGCCACGAGGACGTGCAGAGGCTGCTCTCCGATGCCGAGATCGCTGCGGTCACCGGCACGTGGACGAGGATCGAGGTTTCCGGCGCCCTCGTCCGCGCCGCTCGAAACCGGCGTGCCGATGCAGAGAAGCTGCTTTCGCTGCTCGACGCAGACCTCTCGTCGGAGGGAGCGGTGACGATGCTTGCCGTCGCTCAGGAGCGCACCGAGGAGCGAGCCCTGACGCTCGTCCGTGAGCATGCGCTGCGCGCGATGGACGCCTGGCATCTGGCCGTCGCGGAGCTGACTGTGCCGGCGCTTGCGGAGAAGGGCGAGGAGATCGGCTTCGCTTCGCGCGACGCGGCCCAGGCGGCCGTCGCCGAGCAGCTCGGCTTCACGCGCGTCTGAGCAGCGGCGTGCCTGGCATCATGACGGCAATGTCTGAAAGCCTCGCTCCGCGCAAGTCCTACCACCTCACCACGTTCGGCTGCCAGATGAACGAGCACGACTCTGAGCGGATGAAGGGCATGCTGCAGTCGCTCGGGTATGCAGAGGCGAAGGACCTGGAGGGGGCTGATCTCATCCTCTTCAACACCTGCTCGATCAGGGAGTCTGCGGACAGCCGGTTCATCGCTCGCCTCGGAGAGGCGAAGCGCCTGAAGAAGCATGATCCAGCGCGGATCATCGGCGTCGGCGGCTGCTTTGCACAGTCCGTGAAGGAGGAGATCTTCGAGCGCTTCCCCTTCGTCGACGTCGCCTTCGGCCCAGGGCAGGTGCACAAGCTCGCGGAGTTCCTCACCGCAGACTCCCTCAGCGCCCAGGGCTACTTCGAGTTCGAGGGCTTCACCGGCCGCCTGCCCGCCCACAGGGAGCGTCCCTTCCAAGGCTGGCTTCAGATCAGCGTCGGCTGCAACTGCCGCTGCTCCTACTGCATCGTGCCGAGCACGAGGGGCAGGGAGGTCTCGAGGCCCCTGCCTGAGCTCATCGGCGAGGCACAGGCGATGGCTGCCGATGGCGTGCGCGAGATCACCCTGCTCGGCCAGAACGTCAACTCCTACGGCCGCGACCTGCGCGACGAGGCGGGTCCTCGCAGCTTCGCGGAGCTGCTGCACGCGCTCGACGGGGTCGAGGGGATCGAGCGCATCCGCTACACGAGCCCCCATCCGAAGGACATCAGAGAGGATGTGATCAGAGCCCACGCGCAGCTTGCGAGCCTCTGCGAGCACATCCACCTGCCGCTGCAGTCAGGGTCGAGCAGGATCCTGAAGGCGATGCGGCGCACCTACACGAGGGAGCGCTACCTGCAGAAGGTTGCGCTGATCCAGGAGCAGGTCCCTGACGTCTCTCTCACCACAGACATCATCGTCGGCTTCCCAGGGGAGACCGAGGAGGACTTCGAGCAGACCCTTCAGGTCGTCGATGAAGTCGGCTACGACGGCGCGTTCACCTTCATCTTCTCGCCGCGGAGGGGCACGGAGGCGGCGGCGATGGGCGAGTCCTTCGTCCCGCACCCTGTGAAGATCGAGCGCCTGCAGCGCCTCATCGAGCTCGTGCAGCGTCGCGCCGAGCAGCGGGCGCAGCGCTTCGTCGGACGCACCGTCGAGGTGCTCGTCGAAGGCCCCTCCCGCAACGACCCGGCGAAGCTGCGGGGGCGCACCAGACACAACAAGGTCGTCAACTTCGATGGCCTCACCGCACCGGGGGAGATGGCCTTCGTGCAGATCACCTCAGCGAGCAGCCAGACGCTCGCGGGCGAGGAGCGGCTGCTCGCAGGGGCGCGGGCCCAGCCCTGCTGACCACGAACCGCGCAGCGACCCATCTCTCGAGCATCTCTCGAGCGGGGAGCGCGTGCACCTCGGCGAGCTCGTCCTGCGCCTCCTGAGGGCTCAGCGCTTGGCTGCCTGACCAGCCGCCATCGCCGTCGCGACGTGGTCGCCGCCGGCGATGCGTGTGATCGTCGAGGAGATCCCTGGGGCGAGCCCAGCGAACGCCGAGCCGAGACGGAGGGGCAGAGGCGCGACGTCGACCTCGCCGCGGTTGCGCTCAATCGCATCGACGACCGCCTTCGCGACATCCTCAGGGGCCTTCGTGCCGACGCCTGGGGGCAGCTTCGCGCCTGACTCCGCAAACATCCCCGCTTCGCGGATGAAGCCTGGCATGATCGTCGAGACGCCGACGCCGCTGCCATGCAGCTCTGAGCGAAGCGCGATCCCGAAGCCCCTCAGCCCGAACTTCGTCGCGTTGTAGAGCGAGCTTCCCGCGGTCGCCGCCTTGCCGGCGAGCGAGGAGATCAGCACGATGTGGCCGTGACCGTTGGCGCGCATCTGTGGGAGCAGAGCGTGCGCAAGCACGACAGGCGCCCTCAGGTTCACCTCGAGCGCGCGGTCGATCTGCTCGACGCTGAACGATTCGAGCAGCCCTGATGCGGGCAGAGCCGCGTTTGCGATCAGGATGTCCACCTCGCCCGCCTGTCCAAGCAGCTCATCGAGCTGCTGCGGCTCCGAGAGGTCCGCCTGCACGGCGCGCGCGCCTGCCAGCTGCCTCGCCAGCGCCTGCAGCGCATCGAGCCTGCGCCCAGTGAGGATGAGCCTGCCTCCGCGATCGCTCAGCGCCCTTGCGATCGCCTGCCCAAGGCCGCCGCTTGCGCCGGTCAGCAGAATGCTCGCCCCTTCGATCTTCATCGCGCCTCCATCGTCGTTTCTCCTCCTCGAATCATCTGCGCCCTCCCTGCGAGCGTCGGCCCGAGAGGTGGCTCATCATCATTGTGCTCCTGGTTGTCCCCGCCTTCCCTGCGAGCGTCGGCCCCAGGCTCGCAGATGCAACCCTACGACAGTGCAGCTGATCGCGATCTTCGGTCCAACCGCCGTCGGCAAGACGGCCGTCGCGGTTGCGCTCGCGGAGCGGCTTCGCGCGCGGGGGGAGAGGCCGGTCGCAGTCTCCGCGGATGCCCTCCAGGTGTATCGCGGCCTCGAGACGTTGACTGGAGTCGCCACCGCCGCACAGCAGCGCAGGCTCCCTCACCGCCTAACGGCCTTCCTGCCCGTCTCCGAGGCATTCAGCGCAGGTCGCTACGCGAGGCTCGCGCATCAGGAGATCGACCGACTGCTCGATGAAGGCTGCACGCCGATCGTGCTCGGCGGCACAGGCCTCTACCTGCGAGCGGCGCTGACGAACCTCAGCCTCGCTCCGCCGCCGAGTCCAGCGACGAGGGCGAGGCGCCTCGCCCAGCTGCAGCAGCACGGCCCAGAGGCGCTCGCCGCCGAGCTCGCGCAGAGGGCGCCACTCGCGGCGGCACAGATCGATCGCAGAGACGGCAGGCGGCTCGCACGGGCGCTCGAGCTGCTCGACGAAGGTGCGATGCCGAAAAGGGACGGGCCGTCAGAGCTGTGGACCTCGCACATGCGGCAGCCGACTCTGCTGATCGGGCTGACGATGGACCGCGCAGCGCTCTATCAGCGCATCGATGCGCGCGTCGAGGAGATCGTCGCAGAGGGAGCGGTGGGGGAGGTGAGGAGCGCGGAGGCGCAGGGCGCCTCCGCGACGGCGAGGGCAGCGCTCGGCTACCAAGAGCTGCTGTCAGGCGACATCGAGGCGATGAAGAGAAGGACGCGCAACTACGCTCGCAGGCAGCTGACATGGATGCGCAAGCTCAGGGATGTGAAGGTGCTCGACGTAGGGCAGCTCGGCATCGAGGGCACCGCGCTGCGCATCCTGGCACTGCGCGAACTGCCCGGCGCAGGCCTGAAGTAGACTGGCGCGCCCGATGCAGTTCGAGAAGTGGCAGGCACTCGGCAACGACTATCTCATCGTGGAGCGAGACGAGCTCCCGTTCGCGATCACCGCCGCTCGCGTGA
>JAJYUP010000235.1 GCA_021792455.1 Actinomycetes bacterium
CGATCTGGCTTCGAAGAATGAGAGGTGCAGTTTCTCGGTCGGTGAGGCGACATGCTCGAAGTTCGCGAACACGCCGCCCGGCGTGAGCAGGTGGAACACCTCGGCGTACAGTGAGCGCTTGCGGTCGTGCTCGAGGTGGTGAATCGCAAACGAGGAGATCGCCGCATCGAAGCGGCCGAGATTCGGCAGCGGTTCGGTGAGGTCGTGCTGGACGAGCTCGACGTGCTCCTCCTCGGCGAAACGTGTGTGTGCCTCCTGCAGCATCACATCGGAGAAATCAATGCCTACGCCGTCCGCGTAGGGCCGAGCGGCAAGCGCTGTGGCGAGCAGTCGGCCGTCGCCGACGCCGAGATCGAGAACGCGCGACACGCCGATGGGCAGGTGCTCGAAGAGCACGCTCTCTCCCTGCAGCCGACGCGGGAACAGATCGGCCCGCTCCAGGTAGCGCGCGACGTGCTCACCGTCTGTCCACTCCTGCCAGCGCATCGGAGGATTCTCGCAGCAAGACCGCGACTCCGACCGGCGGCATGCTTGCCAGCGCCGCTGATGACGCGCCTTCGGTTTAGGATCGCGGGCGTGCTTCCGGGTCTCGATGTTGCTGCCGCTCGCCACTATTGCGAGCAGTGCGTGCCGCCGCACGCGCTTGATCAGGTTCGCGTTGAGCTTGCGGTGAGCCGTGGCGCGGTCACGGTGGTGGAGCGCCGGGTCCCGTGGCGTGATGGCCTCGGCCGGGAGTGGACCAGTCACGGTGTAGCTCGAATGCGCTACACCGCGAAGCACGGCGTGTGGACGCTCTACTGGAAAGACCGAAACGCCCGCTGGCACCGCTACGACCTGATCGAGCCGAGCACGGACATTCGTGTCCTGCTCGACGAGATTGATCGTGACCCGACCTGCATCTTCTGGGGATGAGACGCTCAGCTCACCATCCCGACCGACAGCTATCGTCCAGCCGGTGGACGCCCACCCGCAGACCGTATGGATGCCTGGAGGCGTGCGCACCGAGATCCATCTCACAGGTGATCACACCGCTGATGCGTTCTGCCTGCTGATCGACGAGCCGCCCGCTGGCTGGTCGCTGCCGCCGCATCGGCATCGCGGCGAGGCGGAGACGATCCATGTGATCGACGGTGAGTTCGAGATCGACATCGACGGGCGGCAGGTTTCGCTCGCGTCGGGCGAGAGCATCCACATCCCCGCCGGCGTCGTCCACAGCGGCCGCAACAGCGGCGACCGTCCTGGGCGACGGCTGCTCATCTTCAGCCCCGCCGGAATGGAGCGGTTCTTCATTGAGGCAGGCGCTGCCACGCCCGAGGTCGAGATCGACCAAGCGCAGGCATTGGCGTCCGCGATCAGCCACGGCTGGGAGTTCGTTGCCGGCGAGAGCCGACCACCGCGATGACCAGAGCAGGCGGGCCATACACGATCGCCGAGGTCGACCGCGAGCATCTGCCCGGCGTGATGCGGCTGTTCGTTGCCGAGGCTTGGAGCTACGGCGCGGATGAGGACCGCACATGGCGGGCGCTGACAGCTCCCGGCACGCTCGCGCTCGTCGCGCTCGTCGACGGCGAGGTCGCCGGCATTGCGCAGACCATCGGTGATGGCGAGATCCAGGCCTTCCTGTCGGTCCTGCTTGTAGCCGTGGACGCTCGACGCCGCGGCATCGCTCGCGCGCTCGTCGAGGAAGCGCTGCGACGCACTCCCGGCTCTCGGCTCGACCTCATCTCCTGCGCCGACGGCTTCTACGAGGCGCTCGGATTCAAGCCCGTCTCAGGCTTTCGCCTCACACGTTGAGCCTTGCATGTCGCCGAAAGCGCGCCGTACCTTGCTGCGAAACCTCTGCCAAGTGGTACCGCGACGCGGTACCGCGGCTCGATCTGGCTGGCGAGCCGGTCGCCCAAAAAAGCCGAAACCCGCCTAACCACGCGGGTTTCGGGGAATGGAGCTAGCCGGACTCGAACCGGCGACCTCCTGGGTGCGATCCAGGCGCTCTCCCAGCTGAGCTATAGCCCCAATGTGTGAGGCTTGCTGCTGGATCGAGAGTTTAGTGGGCGGCAGGCAAGCTTGAATGGCTGCGGACGAGCCGGCGGACGCTCGACATGCCGGAGGGCTGCGCTGAAGCCCGGCGGAACGGATGGGAGCGATGCGCAAAGTGCCGTTCGGTCGAGCCTGTATGGTTGCGAGTTGATGGACGTCTTCGCCGACGTGATAAGAGATCACTTGGAGCTGAAGCGGCGCAGAGGCGCGGACCCAGCGGAAGTCGCGCGATTGGAGCTGGAGGCGCTCGGTGCCGTATCTGATCCTGAGCCCTTTCGAGCTGTCGAGAGCTCTCGACAGCTCGACGACTGGGCAGAGCCGATTCGAGTCTCACGTGCAAATGACGAAGGTGCCTTCTCCTGGCGGCGCAGCCGCAACGACCGCGCGCTCGACGACGAGAGATTGCTGGACGCAGAGACGACCGAGTTCCAACTGATCACACGAACCGGCACGTCTCATGCGGCCAGCGACGCGAACGACAAGCCCTATATTTAGCGGCGTCGGGGCCATAGCTCAGCTGGGAGAGCGCCTGCTTTGCAAGCAGGAGGTCACCGGTTCGATCCCGGTTGGCTCCATCGCAGGAAACGCCTGCAAATGGGCGTCTTTTGGCCAGGATGGAGTTAGTTTAGCCGGAAGTTTTTGAGGTTCTGAGGCCCGATCGCCCGTGTTTGCGGGGATCGGGCTTCTTTTTGCTGGTTTGATGTAGCCAAAGTGGTGTCGTTGTTGCGGTCCAGTGGGATTGCTAGTCTGTT
>JAJYUP010000066.1 GCA_021792455.1 Actinomycetes bacterium
CACCTCTGTCAGCGCGATCGAGCCGGGTGCGCGCGGATGAACCTCGGCTCGATCGGGATTTGGAGCGGCGCCTTCAGGGCGGTCGAGCCTGAGCAGGCAACCGACGCCGCGGCAGAGCTCGAGCAGCTCGGCTACGGCGCGATCTGGCTGCCTGGAGGCACTGGTGGGCCCGTGCTCGAGCTGGCGCAGCGGCTGCTGGAGGCGACGAGCAGGATCGTCGTCGCGACTGGGGTGCTGAACATCTGGGCGCACGAGGCAGCCGATGTGCGCGCCGCGCGCGCGAAGATCGAGGCGGAGCACGAAGGCCGGTTCCTGCTTGGGCTCGGTGTGAGCCACAAGCTGCTCGTCGAGCGCGAGAACCTCGGGGTCTACGCCCGGCCGCTTTCGAAGATGCGCTCCTACCTCGACGAGCTGGATGAGGAGCCAGACCCCGTCCCGCCAGAGGGCAGGGTGCTTGCGGCGCTTGGGCCCTTCATGCTGCAGCTGGCCTCGGTGCGCAGCGCCGGCGCTCACCCCTACCTCGTGCCCGTCGGGCACACGATCGCCGCGCGGGCGCTGTTGGGCGATGGGCCGCTGCTCGCGCCGGAGCTCGCGGTGAGCCTGAAGGGCAGCGCAGAGGCCAACGAAGCGGTTGCCCGCGAGCACGTGCAGTTCTACCTGAGGCTGCCAAACTACACGCGCAACCTGCTGCGCCACGGTCTGACGAGGGAGGACCTGCGCGATGGCGGCAGCAGGCGGCTCGTCGACGCGCTCGTTGCTGGCGGCGGCGTGGAGGGAATCAGCGCGCGGGTGCGCGCGCACCGTGACGCCGGCGCAGACCACGTCTGCCTGCAGGTTCTCGGCAGCCCGGCAGGACAGCTGCCACGCGAGGAGTGGCGCACCCTGGCGCAGGCGCTTCTATGAGGCTCCCGATGGATGCGAGCGTTCCGCGCCGATCGCGACCCGCGGCAACACCGGCGCGAGCGCGCGCAGCGCTCGCGCTTTGAGGGATCCCCACCAAACCCCAGCGCCATAGGCGAGCTCGTCCGCGAGCATGAGCCCCGTCCACCGCGCCGGATCGATCGAGGCGGCTCTGGCGCGCCGTTCGAGAAGCGCGTCGGCCACGATCGCGGCAAGGATGATCCTGCGGCCGCGCGGCGGTGCGATCGAGAGCGAGACAGGCAGCCAGCAGCTGGCGAGGTGGCGGGCGATCGCGAGGGTCGGGAGCGCAAAGGCGTTCTGCGCGATGAGGCGCGCAGTGAGCGGGACAGGCAGGGCAAGCGTGCGCAGGCGCCTGGCGCTGCAGAGCAGATGCTGCGACTGGATCCCCGCGGCAAGCGAGGGAAAGCCGGCGAGAAGCAGCGCGATGGCGAGCGCAGGCAGCGGATCGACGAGCAGGGGCGCGATCTCCTGCGGGTGGCGCTTTGCGAGTGGGCCGGCAGAGGTCCCATAGGCGAATCGTCTCCTGAGCATCTGATGGAGGCGGGAAGGCTCTGCGTGCAGGACCTCAACGGAGGGGTCATACCGCACGCGCCCGTGCCTGCACAGCCGCCAGACGAGGTCGACGTCCTCGCCGTGGCGCAGGTCCTCGTCGAAGCCGCTGAGCACCGCCTCCCGGCGCACGATGAGCGCCGCGCTCGGCAGATAGGCGACGGGCGCGTGGGGCAGCACGCGTGCGGGCCTGGACCGGAGGTCAAGCGGTGAGCGGGCTTGAAGGTACCGGCCGACGAGTGTGAGCGGCTCTGCCGGCAGAGGGCGCACCCGCGGAGCGACGGCGAGCAGCAGCGGATCGTCGAAATGCCCGATGAGCGCCTGCAGCCAGTGAGGTGGCGCAGTGCAGTCGCTGTCGAGGAAGGCGACGAGCTCGCTGCGAACCTGGCGCAGCCCGGCGTTGCGCGCGGCGGCGGGCCCAAGGGGCCGGCTGTGGCGAACGAGGGTTGCGGAGCGGGCCGCGGCGAGCCGCTTGACGGCCTCCTTTTGTGTCGAGCCGTCGTCGACGATGCAGACGGGCACGTGGGGAGGCAGGCTCTCGAGGCAGTGCTCGAGGTGGTGGAGGCGGTCTCTGACGGGGATGACGACGGTGATCCTGCGAGCGAGCGGCTGGCAGGCGGGGTGGGGGTGGGCGAGGCCGATGTCAGTGAGCCTGCGTGCGAGCGCTGCGGCGCCTGGGTCTCGAAGGTCACCGAGAGAAAGCTTGCGCAGCGCGCGCTCGCCCTGAGCAGAGAGGCGCAGCAGGCGGCGGGGGCGGCCCCCAAGCAGCGTGCGGTGAGCGAGCTGTTGGACGCTGGAGTCGAGCTCCACCCGCATCTGTGCGGGAAACGGGGTGAGGGTGACGGGAAACGGGGTGAGGGTGAGACCATCTTTCCCGGCAGCGGCGCGCGGGGTGCGAGGGTGGGAGCGGCCGCTCCAGCTCAAAGCCAAAGACGACCTGAAGGCGCGAGAGATGAAGGCGCCATACGGCCTGAAGGCGCCAGACGGCCTCAAAGCGCGAGACCTCCGTCCACCGGGAGATCCGCGCCAGTTATGCCTGCGCCGGCGGGTGAGGCGAGCCAGAGGATCGCCGATGCGATCTCCTGAGGCGCAAGCAGCCGCCCTATCGGCTGCTGCGAGGCGAACTGCTCTGCGGATTGAAGCTGATAGAGGCGCGCGCTCTCATCGAGGATCGGCGTCGCCGTCGAGCCGGGGCTGATCGCGTTCGCCGTAACCCCGGTGCCACGGAGCTCGAGCGCGAGTGCTCTCACCATCCCAGTGATAGCCGCCTTGGCGGCGCAGTAGGCGGCGAGCATCGGCATGCCCCTGCTCGCGGCGGTGGAGGCGAGGGCGATGAAGCGGCCTTCTCGTGGGATGGCGCGCCGCAGCAGCGCAGGCACTCCCGCCCGCGCCGTCGAGAGCGCGGCGAGCAGGTTGCCATCGAGCACCGCCTGCTGCTCACGCTCCGGCATCTCCCAGAGCGGCACCCCACCCGCGATCACCCCAGCGGCGGCAACGACGGCGTCGATGCCGCCGCTGGAGCGCTCGACGCCAGCGATCGCCCGAGAGAGCCCTTGGGAGTCTGTGGCGTCGAGGGCGACGGCAACGACCTGCCCTGGCCGCCCTGCCTGCTCGAGCGCTCGCAGCTGCTCTGAGCTGCCAAGGGCGTAGGGAAGGCGGGGGTCATCTGCCGCCCGATCGACGGCGAGCACCCTCCAGCCCGCCTGGGCAAACGCATGCACCGTCGCGGCGCCTATGCCCCGCGCCGCTCCTGTGACGAGCGCGATCCGCTCAGGTGGCGACACCCCGAAGCCTCAGAGCTCCCAGTCGTCGAGAAGCGCTTCGAGGTCGGCGAGTGCGGCGCACAGCAGCGCCTCGCCCTGCTCTGCGCTTGCGCCAGCGGGGTTGCCAAGCACGCCGTTTGGGCTGACGGCGTGCACCCCCTCCCGCACCATGACAGGCATGAGCTGCCGCAGTGGTGCGTCGTTGCCCGGCGCGGCGGTCGCGAGGTCGACGGCGGCCGGCCTGACCGACAGCATGATCGAGGTCTCACAGCGGCCGGCATGCGCGTCGCCTCCGAAGCATGGGAAGAACGCGCGCACCGCGCGGCCCTCCTTCCTCAGCTGCCCGACCGCCTGTGCGACCGGCTGCCTGTTGCCCCCATGGGCGCAGATGAGCAGGATGCGCCCGAACGAGGTGGAGGCTGAGCGCACGAGCTCGATGAGAAACAGCCGAAGGGCCTCTTGCCCGACGGAGATCGTGCCGGCGAACGCCTGATGCTCGCCGCTTGCGCCGTAGGCGATCGGCGGAGCGACGAGCGCCTCTCTGCGCTGAGCGAGCGCCGTTGCGAGAGCAAGCGCGATCTCAGTGTCGGTGCTGAGAGGCAGGTGCGGCCCATGCTGCTCCGTCGCGCCAAGCGGCACGAGCAGCAGCGCGCTGGCCGCAGCGCAGCGGGCCTGCGGCGAGGTGAGGTCGGCGAGCGCGCCGCTCACGTGCCTCCTGATGGAGACGGTGAGCCTGCGTCGCTGCCGAGGCGCAGCTGAAAGCCTGCAGGCACGATCACGTGCTCTGCGCTGAGGTCCGTCACCGAGCTCGATGCGAGTGCCCGCAGAGTGGCGTCGATCCCGTCTCTGAAGATGTCGAGCACGTTCTCCACTCCACTCTGCCCAGCGGCGGCAAGTCCCCAGAGGTGGGCCCGTCCGATCATCACGGCCTTTGCGCCAAGGGCAAGCGCCTTGACGACGTCGCTGCCGCGACGCACTCCCCCATCGAGCAGAACCTCGACGCGATCACCGACTTCCTCGGCGATCGCGGGCAGCACCCTGATCGTCGCCGGTGTCCCATCGAGGTTGTTGCCTCCATGGTTGGAGACTGAGATCGCGCTTGCGCCGATCTCGACGGCGCGGCGCGCGTCATCGATGCGGGTTATGCCCTTCACCATGAACGGCCCATCCCACTGCTGCCGCAGCCACGCGACGTCCTCCCAGGAGGGGGGTGGCGTCTGCATCCACTCGGCGTAGGCCTGAAAGAAGGTGGGTATGCGCTGGTCCGCGGCGGTCGCGACGTTCGGCACCGTGAGGTCAGGCGGGCCTCCCGCCTTCGTCCAAGCGATGAACCAGCGCGGCCTGGCAAGCGCTCTCGGCGCCAGTCTCACCGCGGTCCTGAGGTTCATCTGCTGCGGGATGGCAGGGCTGCCCCAGTCGCGCGAGTGGTCGAAGCACCAGTCGAGGGTGAGGATGAGACCGCTCGCGCCCGCCGCCTTCGCCCGCTCGAGCCTTTCGGCGATCCGCTGCTTGGAGCCCGCCCAGTAGACCTGGAAGAAGACAGCGGGGTTGGCCTGCACGACCTGCTCAATCGGCTTGCTGGCAAACGAGCTGAGCCCTATGGCGGTGCCCCTTGCGGCGGCTGCCCTCGCAACCGCGAGCTCTCCGTCAGGGTGCACGGCCTGGACGCCGGTGGGCGAGATGATGACGGGCAGCGAGATCTGCCGGCCCATGATCGTTGTCGCAAGCTCCCTGGCGCCGCTCGCGCCTGCGACGTGCGGCGCGAAGCCGAGCTGATCGAACGCTGTGAGGTTCTCTGAGAGGGTGCGTCCGCTCTGCGCTCCTGCGACGAGCGCCATGTACACCGAGCGCGGCAACCGCTTCTGCGCGCGTCGCTGTGCGACGGCGACGGACTCAAACCAGGTCTGCGACATCACGCGCTCCGGGAAGGCACTCCGCCAGCGTCCCCAGGTGCCCCGCTGATGCCCAAAGGCGTCCCAATTCGGCCCCCAGGCGCCCCACGGCCCCCAGGCGCCCCACCTTCGCCCTCCTTCGCGTCTGTGATGCGGACGACCTTCGACATGTCGACCGCAGGTCTGGGTCGTGCTGCCGCGCTCGCGCTTGCGAGTGCCTGCTCGCCGTGGCCAAGCACGCACTCCGGGTCTGGGCCGCTCAGCGGCAGGCCGGTGAAGAACTTCGCGGCCATGCAGCCGCCGCGGCAGCGGTCGAACAGCCCGCAGCTGCCGCAGGCGCCCTCTGAGTGATGGCTGCGCAGCTGCGCGAACAGCTGCGCCTCTCGCCAGACCTGCTGGAAACCCCCCTCTCCCCGCACGTTGCCGGCGAGGAAGCTGTCATGGATCGCGAACGGGCAGGCGTAGACGTCGCCGACTGGGTCTATCAGGCAGACGACGCGGCCGGCGCCGCAGAGGTTCAGGCCAGGCAGAGGCTCGCCATAGCCGGAGAGGTGGAAGAAGGAGTCGCCCGTCAGCACGGATTCTCCCCGGTCGAGCAGCCAGTCGTAGAGCGACCGCTGCTGCGCGGCGGTCGGATGCAGCTCGTCCCACACGTCGGCGCCCCGACCTGAGGGGCGCAGACGCGTCAGACGCAGCTGAGCGCCATAGCGGTTCGCGATCGCCTCGAAGTCGTCGAGCTGGGAGACGTTGTGGCGCGTCACGACGACTGAGACCTTGAAGTCGCGAGCTCCCGCTGCCGCTAGGTTCTCCATCGCCCGAATCGCCGCAGCGTAGGAGCCTTCGCCGCGCACTGCGTCGTTCACCTCAGCGGTTGCGCCGTCGATCGAGATCTGCACGTCGACGTAGTCGCTGGCGCTCAGCCTCGCCGCCGCCTCTGGCGTGATCCTCGCTCCGTTCGTCGAGAACTTCACTCCGACGTCGTGGGCGACGGCGCAGTCGATGATCTCCCAGAAGTCACGCCGCACGGTCGGCTCGCCGCCGCCGATGTTCACGTAGAAGACCTGCATGCGCTGAAGCTCGTCGATGAGCGAGAAGCACTCCTTCGTGCTGAGCTCGCGCGGATCCCGGCGACCAGAGCTCGAGAGGCAGTGCACGCAGGCGAGGTTGCAGGCGTAGGTGAGCTCCCACGTCAGGCAGATCGGCGCGTGCAGCCCGTGCTCAAAGTGCCGAATGAGGCTTGCGCCCGTGCTCATGCGAACGCGTCCGCCCGTGCTCATGCGACCGCTTGCGCCGGTGCCGGCGCGACGACCGCTTTCGCCTGGGCTCGCTCGACCCTCAGCGTCACCATCTGGGCGGGGCTGAGCGCTGGGTTGAGGGCTCTCCTCAGAGCGGTGGCGAGGGCGGGAGTCAGTGCCCGCCCCGTTCAGGCGCTCGCCGTTGCGAGACGCCGCCTCCACGATCATGCCGCTGCCAGCCAGCGTCTGCATCGCACGCTCGCACCGTTCGCGCTCCCCCTCGCTCGTGCTCGCGGCCCTCAGCGCCTCTGAGAGCGTCAGCTCGCCGTCCAGGGCGCGCACCACTTCCAGCAGCGCCCTGCTCTTCAAGAAGCTCAGCCGCCGGGTGCCGAAGTCGTAGGCGAGCGCGCCGAAGCGCTCAGGGCGCAGCGCGACGTTCGGATGAAGACGCCAGGGACGGTTCAGGTCGATCTCGATGAGTCCTTCAGGGTCCTGCGCTCGAGGGTCCTGCGCTCGAGGGTCCTGCGCTCGAGGGTCCTGCGCTCGAGGGTCGATCGTCGTGCTCAGACCGGCAGAGGTTTGGGCGGTCGGCATCTCTCAGTAGACGCCACACATGCCGTCTATCGAGACGTCCTCGATCAACAGCTCCTCTGCGATCAGCTCGTCGTCGGCTTCCACCCCGCTCGCGCAGCTGCTCTCGGCGATCGCCGCCGCTTCGACATCTCGCTCCAGCGTGTGCTGCTGTTGCAGTGCGTGCTGCTGCTCTGGCTCGCATGCCAGGCGGCGTGCGTGCTGCTGGTCTGGCTCGCTTGCCAGGCGGCGTGCATGCTGCCTGGCCTCGATCATCTCAGGCATCCCACTCCCTCGTCGCTTGCTCTCGTGCTTGCTGTCAACTGACTCCCTCAGGCGCAACTCCCTCTGCGGAAGCCGTACGATCGGGTAGTCATACCATGTTTAGGCACTGCGTGTCAAATCGCGTCGCCCCACGACCCTGATGCCGCGCTCTGCGAAGGTTGGCCGTCCGCTGCGCAGCTCCAGAGAGCAGGTCGCAGAGGCAGCGCTGTCACTGTTCGTCGCGCAGGGCTTCGAGCGAACGACCCTCGATCAGATCGCAGCTGCCGCCCACGTCAGCAGGCGGACGGTGCTTCGCTACTTCGGATCCAAGAACGACATCGTGTGGGGCACCTTCGAGGAGCATCTTCATCGTCTCGCAAAGCAGCTTGCCTCCGCGCCGCCGCAGCAGCCGCTGATCGAGGTCGTGCGTCAGGCCGTCGTTTCCTTCAACGACTATGGCGCCGCTGCGCAGGGGCAGCTGCGCGACCGGATGACGCTCATAACGACGGTGCCCGCGCTCCAAGGTCACGCGATGCTTCGCTACGCGCAGTGGTGCGATGTCATCGCCGCATTCGCAGCGGGGAGGCTCGAGATCACCGCGGACCATCACGTCTGCCAAGCGCTCGCAAACGCCGTGCTTGGGGTCGCGATGGCCACCTACCGGCACTGGATCGCCCACCCTGAGGACGACCTGCTCACAAAGCTCGACGAAGGCCTTGCGCTGCTTTGTGAAGGCTTCGCTGAGCCTGCGCTGAGGCGGGCGGTCGGGGGTGAGCGCTGAGCTGACAGGCGCGTTCGTCGCTTCTGCGGCTTCTCAGCGCCCCATTTCGTCGTGCTTGGTGGGGCGCCGCGCGGGGGCGCGGCGCCTCGGGTTGCGAGCACGCCGCCTCCAGCAGCGCAAGCTGAGATGATGTCGTGTGATGTCTGAGCCGATCGCCGGCTTGCCGGAGCCCGATTCGGACGGCCGGCTCTACTTCGAGGACCTCGCCGTCGGCAGGCGGTTCGTCTCGCCGCGGCGGACGATCACGGAGGCGGATGTCGTTGCCTTTGCAGGGATCTCTGGGGACTACAACCCCCTCCACGTCGACGAGGTGTTCGCCGCGTCTGGGCCCTTTGGCGTGCGGGTCGCCCATGGCGCGCTCGTGCTGTCGATCGTCACTGGGCTGCGCCAGCAGATGCCGACGTTCAGGGGATCGCTCAGGGCGCTGCTCGAACTGCGCTGCTGGCGCTTTCTGAAGCCTGTGCTCTTTGGCGAGACGATCTGCGCGGTCTCGACTGTCATCGAGATGAGGCCGACCTCGAGGCCTGACCAAGGGGTCGTCGTGCAGCGCATCGATGTCCTCAACCAGCGGGGCGAGACAGTGCAGTCGGGCGAGATCGTCAGCCTCCTCGCGAGGCGTGCTCATCCTCGCGGTGCGCAGGCGCGGCCCTGATCTGCGCCGACAGCGATCGAGGATGCAGGTGCCGCTTCAGCACGACGTTCAACTGAGCGCCGAGCATCGTCACGTTAGCCTGCAGGTAGAACCACCACAGGATCGTGATCACGGTCGCAAACCGCCCGTAGGTCGACTCTGCGCTGTGCAGATGGCGGGCGATTATGAACGCGGAGAGCTGCTCGAGCAGGAAGAACACGATCGAAGACAGCAGCGCTCCGGGCAGCACCTCGCGAACCGTTGCCTCTCGCCTCGAGAGCGTCGCAAAAGCAGCGAGCAGCAGGGCGACGTCGAGGGCCAACGCGATCAGATATCCGACGATCCGTCCCGCAGGGCCGAGGCTCACGCCGGGGGCGGCGCTCGTCACGAACCCTGAGATCAGGCTGCTCAGCAGCAGGCCGAGGCCGATCGCCGCGAGCAGCAGGACGCTTCGCAGCACCTGCGCCCTCAGCGAAGGACGCCGCTTTGAGGGCGTCTCCCACACTGAGCTGAACGCCGTCTGGGTCGTGCGCACCACCGCGATCCCGCTCCACAGCGTCGTCAGCATCCCGACGAGGAGCGCCCACCACGACCCGCTCAGCCCCTTCACCGACCTTGGATCGAGCAGGGGGAACATCTCCGCCACGTGGGCGAGGACTTCGTTCTTCTCGGCAGTCGGCAGGATCCAGCCGAGCACGCTCACGAGCACCATCAGCAGCGGGAAGATCGAGAAGAACCCCCAGAAGGCGATCATCGACGCGAGGTTCGTGCTTTTCTGCGCTGAGAACCGCTTCACCGTCGCGATCGCGACCGCGGTCGTCACGTGGCGCCTCTGGAAGGCATCGATCCTGCTCATCATGCTCATCGCGAGAAGGTACCCTGGTGTGTGAGGGCAGCGCTCGTTCGGAGCCCTTCGGGACCTTTCAGAACCGTTCAGAACCGGTCGGAACCGTTCAGAACCGGTCGGAACCGTTCAGAACCGGTCGGAGCCCTTCGGAGCGGTCTGTGATCGTCCGGGTCTGTCGTCAAGCTGCAGAGGAGCGCTGCCGGTGTGGGCGTCGCGCTGAGTGGTGCGAGCCCCTCTCGTCCAGCCGCGGAGGAGCGCTACGCTCCTTCCATGGGCGAGAGCCGTGCCGCCGACTCATCCGGGGCGTCTGCCTCTTGCGCGGCGCCGATCGCCTTCAACGTGCTCGCCAAGCCCACTGGTGCCCAGTGCAACCTCGACTGCGCCTACTGCTTCTTCGTCTCCAAGGCGATGCTCTACCCGGGCAGCAGCTTCAGGATGAGCGAGCAGGTGCTCGACGCCCACCTCCGGCAGCTCATCGAGGCGCAGGCGCAGGCGCCGGAGGTCACCATCGCCTGGCAGGGCGGCGAGCCCACCCTCATGGGCGTCGACTTCTTTGCGCGCTCGCTGCAGATCGCAGCTGAGCATCTCAGACCTGGCCAGAGCGTCAAGCACACGATTCAGACCAATGGCACTCTGATCGACGCGGAGTGGGCTCGGTTCTTCGCTGAGAACGACTTTCTCGTTGGGATCTCGATCGACGGTCCCCAGGCGATCCACGACGCTCATCGCGTCACGAGAGGCGGGCGGGGCAGCTTCCACAGGGTGATGCGGGGGCTCGAGCACCTCCGCGCTGCGGGCGTGCAGTTCAACACGCTCACGACTGTGCATGCCGCCAATGCGGGGCACGGTGGAGAGGTCTACCGCTTCCTGCGCGATCAGTGCGGTTCTCGCTTCATCCAGCTCATCCCGATCGTCGAGCGGGTCGTGGGCGAGACGGCTGGTGGAACGGTGCCCTGGTCCTCCTGGCGCGACAGGCCGCTGTACCGGCAGCGTGGCCAAGCCGTCACGGGTCGCTCGATCACCGGCACGCAGTATGGACGCTTCCTCATCGACGTCTTTGAGGAATGGGTCCGGCGGGATGTCGGCACCGTCTTCGTGCAGACCTTTGACGTCGCCCTCGCCAACTGGCTTGGCCTGCCCCCGGGCCTCTGCGTGCATTCGGAGACGTGCGGGCTTGGTCTCGCGCTCGAGCACAACGGCGACCTCTATGCGTGCGATCACTACGTGGAGCCGGACTACAGGCTTGGCAACATCATGCAGACGCCGCTCGGCGAGCTGGTGCGCTCAGAGCGCCAGCGTGCCTTCGGCGCCGCCAAGCGCGACACGCTGCCGAGCCAGTGCCTTCGGTGCGAGGTGCGCTTTGCGTGCCATGGCGGCTGTCCGCGCAACAGGTTCATCAGCAGCGTTGACGGCGAGCCCGGGCTCAACTGGCTCTGCGAGGGCTACAGGGACCTCTTCACCCACATCGATCGGCCGATGCGGGTCATGGCGCAGCTGCTCGAGGACGGGCAGGCGCCGGCGCAGATAATGGCCATCTATGCGAGCGAGGACGCCAAGCGCTCTCGCAACGACTCCTGCACCTGCGGCAGCGGGCTCAAGTGGAAGCGCTGTCACGGTCAGCATGCAGCACTCCGCTCTCATCTCTGAACGGGCTTTGCTGCACCCTCGTCCTCGTCGTGCCGTCCGGCCCGAAAGCCAAGCCAAAGCCACACCGGGTAGGTCGCGAAGATCGCCGCTGAGACCTGATGTGTGCGCAGGCCCGCTTTGCGCCAGTCCAGGCGCAGGACGCCGGAGTTCAGCATCCAATCTCGCCCTGACGCCGCCCTGCACATGCGCCACACCGGCCGCGTCCATCGCCGATCGAGGTAGAGAGCGATGCTCACACCCCAGAACAGCGCGATGCACGCCGACCCTGCGGTGGCGTCACGTGCTCGGTTTTCCGGAGCTCTGCGCGTAAGACGGCCGTACGCCTGGCCGGTGCTGTACAGCAGTGGTGGGTCGATCAGGAAGGACATCGAATCTCCTCGTTGCGAAGGTGAAACGCCAGCCTCGTCGCGAGCGCCATGATCGTGATCTGCGGGTTCACGCCCAGCGAGCTCGGGATCGCCGAGCCGTCGGCTGCGTAGACGCCGCGGGTGCCGTGGACCTGGAGGTCGCCGTCGAGCACTCCATGGCTCGCGCGCGCGTCGGCCCGTGCGGTGCCGAGCGGGTGAAACGCCATCAACCGCAGGTCGCGGGGGCGCGCCTGCGCCGGCGCCACGCCTGCCGGCAGCGGCAGGTGGACCTCCCGCGCACCGGCTGCGTACAGCAGCTCGCGCATGCGAGTCAACCCGACGCGGAAGCGCTGGAGGTCCTCGCCGTCCAGGTCGTATCGGATCAACGCACGTCTGCCCATGAAGCGAACGTGCCCGCGCGAGCTGTCGCTCACCATCAGCCCGACCTGCGCGAGGCGCCGGTAGTCAGCCATCGCCGCGGCGTGGCGGGCACCTGTCAGCGGCAGCGACATCGCAGCGTACGCGGGCGGCCCTGCCACTCCCTCGAACAGGATCCCCTCGCCTGCGAACTCGTCGATGTAGAAGCTCTGCGGCACGCCTTTTGCCATGTCGACCACCTCGTCCATCTGCGCGAACGCCGCGGTTGCGGGGTGCAGCGACAGGTTGCGCCCGAGTTGACCTGAGCGCGCGCCGAGGCCGCTGCGCGCAAGCAGCAGCGGAGTGTGGATCGTGCCGGCGGCGAGAACGACCGTCGGCGCACGCACCTCGAGGGTCGTACCGTCAGCGAGCCGGGCCTGTACGCCCGCTGCCCCAGGGACCCTCGAGCAGCCGGTGCGCCTCGCGCTGCTCGCCGATCGGCGCTCAGCGCCTGCCATCGGCGCGACAGGCCTCGAGTTGCGCTCGAGCAGAATCCGCTCGACGCGCGCGCCGGTGAGGATGCGCGCGCCCGCCCTCTCGGCGCGGGGTATGTAGGTGATCCCCGTGTGCTGCTTCGCAGAGGTTGGGCAGCCGAACGCGCACACCCCGGAGCCGATGCATCCCCGAGCGTTGCGTCGCACGTAGCCGTGGTTCCAACTGAGCCGCTGCGCGCCCCTGATCGCCACGGCGGCGTTGCCGCCTGCCAGCTGCGGAGTCACCTCGCCCACCGACAGGGCCTGCTCGACGCGCGCGAAGAATGGGCCCAGCGAGCGCTCGCTCACATCCAGCCCGAACTCTCGCTCCCAGCGTTCGAGCACGTGCGCGGGCGTGCGAAAGCATGTACCGGAGTTGACGAGCGTCGTTCCTCCGACTCCTCTGCCGAGCGGCAGCACGATCGGCGGGTTGCCGATCGTCATGGTCTGTCCGCCGTCTCTGTACAGGCGTGCGAGCATCTGGGGCGGCCGTGCCGTGAAGTCGTCAGGGTCGTGCCATCCCCCCTCCTCGAGCACAACCACGTCCATCCCGCCCTCCGCGAGCTCGGCGGCGAGAACCGCCCCACCGGCGCCGGCGCCGACCACGCACGCCTGCGCTGCCATCCTCCTCATGGCCTTCCCTCCGCTCTGCGCAGCGCAACGCCACGGGCCACCACCGCCTCTGCGTCCCACCCCAATGCCCTGCCCACCTCTGGGTCGTCGTAGCGGCCGAGGGAGAGGGCGATCTGTGCCAGCTGATCGAGGGTGCTCGAGGCTCTCAGCAGGGCTGCGCTCCGCGGCCTGCTCCCAAGCGCGATCAGGGCGCTCAGGAACGCACGCTGCAGTCGCGGCGCGGCGGCGAGGAGCTCTGAGAGCGATTCGCTCATCAGTCGAGGAAAGGCGCCAGAGGGAGGCCGTGGTTGGGGACGCCGTGGTCGCGCTCGCGCATGCCAAGCTCATACGCGCCCCCATGGTCTGTGTGCAGCCGCCTTTCGGGCCGGTCGCGCAACGACACCTCCAGCGAGACCTCCGCCACCGAGCAGTTCACGACGTCGTGCTCACCTGCAGAACCCTCGCCTCGTGAGCCTGGATCGGAGTAGCGCCAGCCTGCCGCCGCACCTGCGGGAACCCTCGCTCGCGCCTGCACGGCGACTCCATCCTCCCCTCGCAGCGCCAGCGCGCAGCCCGCCGCGCTGTGCTCCGCGCGCACACCGCGCGCTCCAAGTCCGCCCAAGCGCAATCGCTGCCCGCCAAGCGAGATCGCGCCGGCCGCAAGCCAAGGGGTCAGGCGCCCGCCAACGCGCACGCGCGCCAGCGCCACGTCGATCCAGGCGGAGGGGTCCTCAGCGAAGTCGATCCCGTGCAGCCAGATCCATCGCTCCGCATGCTCAGTCCCCCAGTTGTGCCCGACCATCCCACGCCAGCCCTTGACCTCGAGCGTTCGGTCGGGCAGCTCGATCGCGCCGGCGAAGCTCGCGTCTGGCGATGGGCTCGTCAGCTTCGTGCGCGGCAGCGGCCCTGCGTAGAGCCAGCTCTGCCTCAGATGGCGAAGTTCGCGCTCCTCGCTCTGAAAGCTCAGCCGCCAGCGCGCCGGCCCGCATTCGCCCTCCGCAAGCGAAGGCCCGATGTGGGACTGCCCGATCGCGATCCAGCAGTCCTCTGGTGCCGACAGCTCGGTC
>JAJYUP010000067.1 GCA_021792455.1 Actinomycetes bacterium
ACCGTGACGCTCGACCGTGCGCTCGAGGCGTTCGCGGAGGTGAAGGGCAAGTTCGAGGCGGAGCATGGCCCGCTGCCCACCGGCGAGGGCAGGCAGGACTGAGAGGGCCCGAGGCACGGCAGGGCGGGGCGACGGACCTGGGGGCCGACGCAGGCGGGAGCGACGATGGGTCCGGCGAGCCCTGAAAGTGCAGCTCGCGCCAACCCGACGATCGCCTCGCCCCCGCGAGGCGATCGCTTCCCCCTCCCTGCCGCCCACTTCTGAGCGGGCGAGATGAGAAAAACCACGCTCCTAGCGGGCGGGAGTGTTATCAGCCTGTTGACCAGATGGCCGTCGCTCGCGTACCTTCTCGGGAAGCAGGCAGCACGTCTCCAGCGGGCGCGCCGCACGCGCGAACTCGGGAAGTCCGAGTAGGGGAGTCCGAGCGCGGCGATGCGTCGCAGAGGCGCCCAAGGGGTCGCGCCGCAGGCTGTTGAGAATCCAGAAAACCAGCGGATGTCGCCTGCCCCTGGGTCCAGGGGAGGTGACGGGGAGTGAATGCACGATGAACGCGACAGCGACGATCGCCCCTGCCGACCCTCAGCACATGCGCGCGCTGCAGCGCGCAAATCAGATCCGGCTCGGCCGAGCCGAGCTGAAGCGACGCATCGCGATCGGCGAGGTCGATGTCGCAGAGGTGATCCTGGACTGCCCGCCAGAGGCGGAGAGCATGGCGATCGCCGACCTGCTGATGAGCCAGCGCAGGTGGGGCGAGACACGCTGCAGGCGCTTTCTGGCGCAGGTCCCGCTGTCAGAGCGAAAGACGGTCGGCACGCTGACCGAGCGTCAACGCAAAACGATCGTGAACATGCTGATCACCCTGCGCCTGACGCGCGTGCGCAGTCCCTTCGCGAGGCAGCCGACCGACTGAGGGCGGGGCGCGGCCGCCTGAAAGCTGCCTGCGATGGGGCCGCCCGCCGACAGACAGGCGGGCGGCCCCCGGCTAAGGGACAGCCAGAGGACAGCTTGAGCTCCCACCACCCTGCGAGCATCCCAATGAGGCCGAGACGGGGGCGCACCTGCCACACGCCGCATCCACGCCCTCCAAGCTCGCTGACGGGGAGCCGTGCGAACTTGTAAGCACGGGGCTCTTCACGCATCCGCTGAAGCAGCGCAGAGGCCTGGAGCTCGCGCTGAGCCGTGCGCTCGCGCTCCTGCTCAGCCTCGCCGACCTGGGCGACGAGCAGATCGCGCCGTCTCTCGAGCTCCCCAACGCTCAGCATGCGCGGAGCGGTGCGTCGGTCGGGGCCATGAGGTCGGGCAGATGCCTCCGGCGAGATGCCCGACCGCGATGCCTGGATGCGGGGAAACCCGGCGGCAACGAGCTGCGAGCGCCGGCGCTCGAGGCGCGCTATCTGGAGGCGAAGAGAGCGTCTGGCGGCACGCCCTGCGTCCATGACGTCGATCGCAGCAGGGCCGGCTCGCTCTCCTGACCTCCTCTGACGCTCTCCATCACCGCCTCGAACGCTCTCGCTCACCCTCTCAAAGCTTCTGACTGACATCCTCCGAATTCCTCCTTGGCGTCCTCGAAGAGGTCTCACTCGCCTGCTCGAAGATCTTCGATCACTCGATCGATTCCCTCATGCTACCCGCGCTCGAGCAGTCCCGAACGGCAGATCGACATCGCCTCCTCGACGGTGGGGCAGGGCACGCCATGCACCTGCAAAGCGTAGAGCGTGACGCTCGAGCTCTTCGGCTTGACGCGGTGCGCGGGCGCAGGCGCAGAGAAGATGAGAGCGAGGGCGAAGCGCCCATCAGCGACGACGATCTCGCCGCCAGAGAGCGGCGACGCCTCCGCTTCGGACCCAAGCGGCTCTGAGGCGCGCGCAAGGCGCAGGCGCAGCGAACCAAAGAGGGTGTCGCGATCGAGAGCGAAGATGGGCACGCCTGTTTCGAGAAGCGCAACGAGCAGCGCATCCGAGAGCAGTCCTTCGCTGGCGAAACGACCGGCGAGGAGCCGTTCGCGCACGGCGAGCTCGAGGGGCGTCGGCACGAGCTCAGGGTCGAGCCCGACCTGGTGGTAGAACGCGCGATATGCCGATGGCACAGGCTCAGCCCTGATGCCGACCGCGCGGGCACCGAGAAACCTGTCTGAGAGGAGCAGAAGCCGCTCTGTGAGCGACCTGCCCGCAGGACCGAAGGGCCGCTTGCCCCCGAGATGGACATGCATGAAGTGGAGGCAGAGCTGGGGCAGCTCCTCGCGCAGCTCCTCGGCGCAGACGCCTATCTGCACGGCGCCTGGGAGAGCGCGGCTGCCCGGTGCCCATCTCACTCGTCGCTCTCCCTCAGGAGTGCCCGCACCCGCTCGGCGAGCACGGCTTCCGATGGCCTGCGCAGCAGCGCCCTCTGCGCGATCCGACCGCGCCGATCGATGAAGTTCAACTGGGGACAGCTGACGTCCCTGTAGAGGGGCGTGAGCGTCCCATACAGGTCGTAGCCGACGGGGATGCTGAGCTTCTCGCGCGCCAGCAGCGACAGCAGCTGACGGCGGTGGCCCCTGATCGCGACTGCGGCAAAGCTGACGGCTGGGAAGCGCTCCGAGAGCGCCTGCATCTCGCTGAGCACACGAGGGCAGGATCCAGAGTCGACGAACAGCGCGAGCACGACGGGGCCCCTTTCCCACAGTTCGCAGATGTTGAGGATGCCTGCTCCCCTCTCTCTGCACGCAGGCACGAGCCCCCTCGCTCCTTCGTCGCTGCGAACCGCGATGTCCGCCGCCCCTTCGATCGAGCCTCTCGCCGCCGGCACCGCGAACGGGGGCGCTCTTTCGCCAGGCGCAAGCCCTGAGAGGCCGCTGGGCTTCCGAAGCAGCGTGAGCACGGTGAGCACAGCGACGAGCACGACGCCGAGGATCGCGACATAGCGGCCATATCTGCCGGTTTGGATGGGGAAGTGCGAAAAGCCTTCAGGTTGGAGGTGAGGGCGATCCGCTCCGCCTGGCGAGAGGCCCTGTGACGGTCCGCTTGCGGCGGCTTCCTCGTCCGCGGTCCTCTGCCCAGCCCGCCGCCAACGCAGCGGGCCGCGCGGCCCCTCCCCTCCGAGCTCGCCACGCGGCCCCTGCCCTCCCTGCCGCCCCCTCATCCGGCCTCCGATTCAGGGAAGGCAGCCGCCCCGACGAGCGCGCCATCTCGCTGCATCCGCCCCTCCTCACGTGCGTGCGCTCGATCCAGCCGCGCCCCACCTGCGATGAGGGTGAGGGCGGCGGGCAGCACGACGATGACCCCAATGAGGGAGACGCCGAGATCGACGATCGTCGCAAGCCCGAAGTTGCGCAGCATCTCGATTTCCGAGAGCACGAGCACCGCGAAGCCGACGATCGCTGTGACGGCTGAGCAGGCGACCGCTGCACCTGTCGTCCGGTAGGCGTTGCGCAGCGCCTTCGCACCGTCTGCCCCTGCGGCCCGTTCAGCAAAGTAGCGCTCGGAGAGCAGCACGCTGAGCTCTGTCGAGATCGCGATGACGAGCACACCGAGGGTGACGGACATCGGGTTGAGGGGGATGGAGAGCGCGAACAGCAGCAGCCCTGACCAGCCTGAGGCGAGCAGGACGGGCACAAGCGGCGCGAGTGCGCGGCGCAGGTCTGACTTGAAGGCCACGAGCAGCACAGCAGCTGCGGCGGCGAGGCCGGCGAGCAGGTCGAGCTCGCGATTGGAGGCCGAGGCGACGGCGGCATCAGCGGAGGCGGCGAGCACAGGCAGGCCAACGAGGCTGGCGCGCACACCGGCTGGCGGGTTGAGCATCGCGCGCATGCCACCGATGATGCGCTGCTGAGCGCTGAGCGGCATGAGCCTGATCCCGAACGAGAGGCTCGCGAGGCGACGATCCGGCGTGATCGCCTCCGCAGAGAAGTAGCTGGGGATTGCATCGAGCAGCTGATCGACGCGCTTGGAGGTGAGCTTCGAAGCGGTGCGAGCACGGGTGCCCGCGCCGCCGCCGCCCGCGCCGCCGCTGCTCTGCAGCAGGGCGGGCAGCGAGAAGGCAGCGCAGATCGGCGCCCTGCCGCAGGTGCTGCTTTCACCTGAGGCGAAGCGCTCGAGCACAGCGCTCTGGTAGCGCTCCATCCATTCGATCGCCGCTGGGCTCGTGATCCTGCGCCCCGAGACGATGAGGTCCAGTTCGCCAGAGACGCCAGAGAGGCGTTCGAGCGTCGCGAGGTTGCGCAGCGATGGCATGCCTTCAGGCACGAGCTTGGTGATGTCGCTCTGCACGGGCGTGAGGCCTGACAGCCCCCATCCCGCCGCGGCAAGCACGAGACCAGACAGGATGACGCGGACGGGATGGCGGGGCACCCGCGCGACCGCAAGCTCGAAGGACCAGTGCGTGAAGCGGTTGTCGAGCAGCAGCTCCTGAGCACCCCGCCAGGAGGCGCTGAGCCTGCGGACGATCGCTCCGGCAGGCGCCCCTCGCCCCCGAAGGCCGGCGCGAGGCGCACCGCGCATCGCCCCGCCTGCAGGACCGCGCATCGCCCCTGGCGTGAGGCGGCGGCGCAGACGCGCCGTGAGCACGATCGCCGCGGACCCGACCGTGAAGGTGAGAAACAGCGCGATTGCGATCCCGATCGCGAGCAGGGTCGCGAAGCCCTGGACGGTCGGCACTGGCGAGAGCTCGAGGATCAGGATCGCACCCGCGCTCGCAGCAGCAGCCGTCAGCAGGGCGGGGCCTATCCTGCCCGCCGCGGCCGCAACCGCTTCGACTGCGCTCGTGCTCTGTGCCTGGAGCAGCTCCTGGGCACGGTAGTGCAGCTGCACGGCGTAGTCGACGGAGAGCCCTGTGAGCACCGGCAGCACCGCGAGCTCGCCGACGCCGATCGCACCTCCAAGTGCGATGTCGAGCAGGGCGAAGGTTGCAAGCAGCGCAAGCAGCGCGACCGCGAGCGGCAGCAGCCTTGGGCGCCCGCGGAAGATGAGGCTGAGGGTGAGCGCCATCGCCACGACCACCGCGATGAGCAGCAGCAGAACAGATTTCGAGATCGAGCGCGTCAGCTGGGAGACGATGAGGGGCTCCCCCGTCAAGAGGTAGCGCTCGCCGTAGCGCAGGCGCCACTGGGGCATCCTCACAGCCTGCGAGATCGCAGCGAGGGCGGATTCACGCACGCCTCGGCTGAGCCCAGCCCGCAGACGCACCGAGATCAGAGCTGCATCGCGGCTTGGGAACAGGTATGCGAAGCGCCTCTTCGGCGTGCCGGGCAGCTTCGCGCTGCTGCTGAAGACGAGCGTCGAGACGAAGCTTCGATTGTTGATCGCAGGCGTCCCTTCGAGGCCGTAGCGCACCGCTTCGGCGCTCACTTCAGCGGCGAAGCCGGCGAGGTTCGCCCTCCTCGCGGCACGGCCGAGCGAGTGGACTTCCGAGGGAGGCAGGCCCGCCTGCGCGGCATGCGCTTCCACATAGAGCTGTGCCGCCGTGGCCGCGGCTTCAGCCTGCCTGCGCTGCCGTTCGAGGGAGGCGACGATTCCTTCCGCGGCCTCGCTGATGAACGTCGCAGGCCCGATCACGACCTTCACCGCTTTCAGCCCCGCGAGCCGCCCGCAGGGTCCATTCACTCCTCCCTCCCCTGCCAGCGCCTTCCGTGGAACGCGCCCAGACAGGCACCCCTCGAGGCCGAGCAGCGCGTCGACGTCTTCGCTGAGAAGCAGCTTTTCGAGGCTGCCCTTCACCACCACCTCGACAGGCTCTTCGCCGAAGCTCTCGTAGTAGCGCTGCGTGGCGGAATAGGCAGGGCTCGAGCTCCCGACGAACGTGCTCGTGCCGGCGGCGGGCTTCAGGCTGAGGGCAAGCAGCGCGCAGGCCGCGCCGAGCAGCACCGCTGCGGCGAGCAGCGGCACCGCTGCCCCGCCGGATCGCCGCGCAAGGCCGCTGAGCCCCGTCGAGATGGCGCGACGCGACCGTCCCGCCAACCTCAGCTTCAGCATGCCGGCGCCCCCGGCATCGGCGTGCTCTCTCTACTCCATGCCGAGCGGGCCTGCTGATTCCCCCGAGAGGAACTGCTTCACGAACGGGTTCTCGGAGTCGAACAGGTCCTGGGCTAGACCCGCCTCGACGATCCGGCCCCGCCACAGGACCGCGATGTACTCGGCGACGCGGCGGGCAGACATGATGTCGTGGGTGATCACGACGTAGGTGCCGCCGTTCTCCGCGTGGATTTCCTTGATCAGCTCGCAGAGCAGCGCTGTGCGCACGGGGTCGAGGCCGGAGTCGGGCTCATCGAAGAGCACGATCTGGGGGTCGAGCACGAGCGCGCGCGCGAAGCCGGCGCGCTTGCGCATGCCACCCGAGAGCTCGTTCGGCATCTTCTGACCCGCATCGCCGAGCCCGACCTCGCGCAGGCGCCTGTTGACGATCTCAGCGATCTCCTCCTCGCCCTTCTCCGTGTGCTGACGCAGCGGAAACGCGACGTTGTCGTAGAGGTTGAGGGAGCCGAACAGCGCCCCATCCTGGAAGAGCACCCCGAACTGCCTGCGGAACTCGAACAGCTCAGCGTCTGAGAGCGAGGGCACCGACTGTCCGTGCACGACGACGTCGCCGGAGTCTGGGTAGAGCAGACCGACGATGTGCTTGATGCACACGGACTTGCCTGTCCCCGAAGGCCCGAGGATCATCGAGATCATCCCCTCGGGGAGGCCCATGTTCAGCCCCTGAAGGACTTTGTTGGAGCCGAACGACTTGTAGACGTCGATGAACTCGATCGCGTCTGGCACGCCCGCTGAGCGGTTCTTGCCGCTGTGCCACTCGAACTGCTGCTCGACCGTCGCCATCGTCATCCTCCGATCGGGGCTTTCGGACTCTGTCCCCAGAAGATCTGCGTGCCCATCATCCCGATCAGATGGACGAGCACGAGGTTGAGGACCATCGACTTCGCAGTGGCAGTCCCGACCCCGACGGGACCGCCGCTCGCGTTGTACCCGTAGTAGCAGCCGACGAGCACGATGACGGTCGCCATCACCATCGCCTTCGTGAGGCTGAACAGGAAGTCCGTGGGATTCTGGAACTCCCAGAAGATGAGTTCGAACCCCCCTGAGGACACCACCCCCACCTGCTGGACCACAGCGATGTAAGAGGCGAGGAAGGCACCGCCGATACCGGCGATGTACACGAACGGAAGCACGAGCCAGCTCCCGAGCAGGCGAGTCGCGCAGAGGAACACCATCGAGTCGACGCCCATCACCTCGAGCGCGTCGATCTCGTCCGATATCCGCATCGCCCCGAGCTCCGCGACGATGCCGGTGCCGACCTTCGCGGCGAGCATGTAGCCGAACGCGTAGGGGATGATCTCTCTCAGATCGCACCAGGCGGCGAAGACGCCGGAGTAGGCGGGCGCTCCCTGGGCCTCGAGGAAGTAGGCACCCTCGATCCCGCACTCGAGGCCAAGCACGAACATCAAGGCCCAGATGATGAGCGTGGAGGAGATGATGAGGATGCCCGCCTGGCGGAGCGTCTCCCCCGAGAAGCGCAGGACGCGGGCGCCGAAGACGTCGGAGAGAACCGTCCCCATGAAGCGCCCGATCTCGCCGGCGGCCGAGAGCCATTCGCGGGGCATCGCGAGCAGTTCGTTCATCTCAGCGTCCGATCGACTCCGCTCATCTCACGCATTCCGATCCGCCTCCTCGATCTCAGGCACCCCGATCACTTGATCACGAGGATTTCCGGGTGGGTGGCGAGCAGCATCTGCGTGAACACGTAGTTGAACGCAAACACCGCGAGGAACGCGAGCACGACCGCCTGGTTGACCGCCCGCCCGACCCCCTCCGCGCCGCCGGAGGCAGTCATCCCCTTGTAGCAGCAGATGATCGCGATGATCGCTCCATAGACGGTGCACTTCACGACCGAGCCCCACAGATCGGTCGTGTCCGCGTTTTCGAAGAAGGTCGTCCAGAACGGTCCAAGCGGCTGGTGGTTGACGAGCTCCGCGGCAAGCCCACCAAAGATCCCGAAGAGGATCGCATAGACGTTGAACAGGCCGGTCGCGACCATGAGCGCGAGGAACCGAGGCACCACGAGGTTCTTCACCGGGTCGACTCCAAGCACCTGCAGCGCATCGAGCTCCTCCCTGATCTTGCGCGCTCCGAGATCGGCCGTGATCGCGGTGCCCGCGACGCCCGCAAGCACGACCGCCGTCACAGCGGGGCCGATTTCGCGCACCGCGGCGAGGATGAAGATGCCGCCGAGCCGGTCGAGCGCGCCGAACAGGGTGAGGAAGTTCGCGGCCTGCAGGCCAGGCGCCGCATAGCAGATCGCAAGCGTGGAGATCAGCAGCGGGAACCAGCACAGCTTCAGCACGAACAGGAACTGGGAGACGAACTCGCCGCCGTATGGGTATGGCGGACGCAGAGCGGAGACGATCGTCCTGCCCGTCAGGATCATCATGTCCCCTATTTCCTCGAGCAGGTTCCTCGCCGGGAGATAAGCCCGCTCGGCCACGCTTCGAACCATCGACGGCTGCCCCTCCTCGTCGTTTTGCGCTGATCGATCGCGCATAGCGAACATTACGCGATCTCAGAGCGCCGCGGCAGCACCGGTGCAGCGCAGCAGCAGCACCGGCGCAGCGCCGCAGCGGCGCCACGGCAGCACGAAGGGCGAGCGGGGTGGTGTCTGCAAGGCGGCACCAGGGGCGAGCGGGGAGCTGTCCGCAAGACGGCCCGAGGGGCGAGCGGCGCACTGTCCGCAAGACGGCCCCAGGGGCGAGCGGGGAGCTGTCTGCAAGGCGGCCCCAGGGGAGAGCGGGCCCGCCGGTGGTATCGTCACGCTCCCGTCAGGAGAAGAGTGGTCCGCAGGCTCGTCATCCCGTTCCGCATTGCAGTCCCGCTCCGCCGTGGCATCGCGGTCTCGGGGCCGATCACCGCATGCCGCCCTGGACCGCCCCACAGCAGCTACCCGCTGCGCAGGCCAATCTCGCTCTCCCGCACCGCCACCGTCGTGCTGCGCTGCGCACGCATGGTCCGACCTGCCGTCCCCTGCGCCCTGATCGCGCTGCCCTGCTGCCTGCTCGCGGGCTGTGGGGCGACGACACAGAGCAGCGGCGAAGCCGCGGGGCGCTTCCCTGTTCGCATCCTCAGCGCGTCCTTCCCAGCAGCCCAGCAGGTCGCAAGACCCACGACGCTCAGCATCACGGTCGAAAACGCTGGGCCAAGGACGCTGCCTGACGTCTCGCTCACTCTCAACTCGCTCACCTATCGGGCGAGTCACCCGAAGGGCCTCGCGGATCCAGAAAGGCCGGACTGGGTGATCGACGTCGGCCCTGGGCCGCTCAACCATCCCCCGGTCGAAAGCGAGGAAGTCAACCAGCCTGGGGGAGCTCAGACCGCCCTCGTGCACACCTGGGCGCTGGGCCGCCTCAGGCCGCAGTCGAAGGCCACGTTCACCTGGCATCTCACGCCCGTTCTCGCCGGCACCCACACAGTGCGCTTCACCGTCGCCGCAGGACTCGATGGCAGAGCTGTCGCGGTGCTGCAGAGCGGCGTGAGGGCGACTGGTGGATTCACCGTGCACGTCGCACCAAAGCCCCGCGCCACCCACGTCAACCCGCGCACTGGGGCCGTCGAAGTCGGCGTCAACCCCGTCGCGCCTGGGCCCGTCGGCGCGGTGCCCTGACGGGGGCTTCGCACCTCGGACGGCGGCTTCGCACCTCGGACGGGGGCTCCACACCCCTGACGGGGGGCTCCACACCCCTGACGGGGGGCTTCGCACCTCGGAGCGGCGGCTCGAAGTCGGGGCAGTTGGCCGGTTGTCGAACCTCCGGCGCTCCGATTTCGCCATCTGGTCGAGCGCGCCGACCCCAGTTGCCACTACGATGCTCCTGCCGTCAAGTGCGCCTCTCCCCCCTCGGCGAGGACGCGCCCAGTGCTTGAGCCTCGCGCACAGCATGCGAGCTGCTCAACCCCTCAGCCCAGGAGGAATCAGAGCCGGAAATGCCCAGGACCCGTCAGCACAACGTCACTGCAGCACAGTGGAGCGCCAATGGCGCTGCGCTCCAGCCGCAAGACCTCACCCAGCCTGGCAATCAGATCTTCGCCTCCAACGTGTTCTCCGCCGCCGTGCAGCGGCAGCGGCTGCCCAAGCACGTCTTCAAGGCGCTCCAGAAGACGATCGAAAGGGGCGAGCCGCTCGACACCTCGCTTGCGGACGCCGTCGCCGTCGCAATGAAGGATTGGGCGATGGAGCGGGGAGCCACCCACTACACGCACTGGTTCCAGCCGCTCACCGGCTCCACCGCCGAGAAGCACGACTCCTTCTATGCGCCCGTCGGCGATGGCACCGCGATCGCCGAGTTCTCGGGCAGAGAGCTCATCCAGGGCGAGCCTGACGCCTCGTCTTTCCCCACTGGTGGAATCAGGGCGACCTTCGAGGCCAGGGGCTACACCGCCTGGGACCCCACCTCGCCTGCGTTCATCCTCGAGAACCCGAATGGGGCGCTGCTCTGCATCCCCACCGCGTTCACCTCCTGGACCGGAGAGGCGCTCGACCACAAGATCCCCCTGCTGCGCTCGATGGACGCCCTCTCGCGCACCGCGATCAAGGCTCTGCGGCTGCTTGGCGACGATCAGGCCAGGAGGGTGTTCACCACAGTTGGGCCTGAGCAGGAGTACTTCCTCATCGACGAGCAGTACTACTTCGAACGGCCGGACCTCGTCACGACGGGCAGGACCCTGTTCGGCGCCAAGCCGCCGAAGGGCCACGAGCTCGACGACCACTACTTCGGATCGATCCCTGAGCGGATCCTCGCCTGCATGCTCGAGACTGAGCGTGAGCTCGTCAAGCTTGGAGTCCCCGTCAAGACGAGGCACAACGAGGTCGCGCCCAACCAGTACGAGATAGCGCCGATCTTCGAGAACTCCAACGTAGGCTCTGACCACCAGCAGCTCACGATGCAGATCATGCAGAACACAGCGAGGCGCTACAAACTCGTCTGCCTGCTGCATGAGAAGCCGTTCGCGGGAGTCAACGGGTCGGGCAAGCACAACAACTGGTCGATGGGAACCGACACGGGAGTCAACCTGCTCGAGCCTGGCGAGACCCCTCACGAGAACCTCCAGTTCCTGTTCTTCTGCGCCGCCGTCATCCAGGCGGTCAACACCCACCAGCAGCTGCTGCGGGCGTCGATCGCAAGCCCTGGTCAGGACCACAGGCTCGGCGCCAATGAGGCGCCGCCCGCGATCATCTCGATCTTCCTCGGCACCGAGCTCGAAGCGGTCTTCGACGCCATCGAGCAGGGCAGGGCGCAGGAGTCCAAGCCCGGCTCCTTCCTCGGACTTGGCACCCCTGTCCTGCCGCCGCTGCCACTGCATGGCGGCGATCGCAACAGGACGAGCCCATTCGCCTTCACGGGCAACAAGTTCGAGTTCAGGGCGCTTGGCTCCAGCATGTCGCTTGCACTGCCGAACACGGTGCTCAACACGATCGTCGCCGAGGCGATCGACGAGCTCGCAGAGAAGCTCGAAGGGGCGCTGCAGGGCTCTGACGGGCTCGAGAAGGCGCTCATGCAGGTCGTCAAGGACAGCTGGAGAGCGAACAAGAGGGTCGTCTTCGGCGGCGACAACTACTCTGCGGAGTGGCATGAGCAGGCAGCCGAGCGCGGCCTCGCCAACCTCCGCAGCACGCCTGACGCGCTGCCGTGGCTCGTCGAGAAGCGCACTGTCGCGCTGTTCGAGAAGTACCAGGTGCTCTCTGAGCGGGAGCTTCATGCCAGGCATGAGGTCTTCACTGAGCAGTACGCAGTCAAGATCAACATCGAGGCGGAGACCGCCGCGTCGATCGCAAGGACACAGATCCTGCCTGCGGCACTGCGGCAGCTGCAGCTGGTGCGCAGCGCTGGCACAGAGCAGCTCGTCGCGGAGCTCGAGCCCGTGATCGAGGAGCTCCACGCCGCGCTCACAGCGCTCGAGGACGCAAACCTCGCCGAAAACCAGCAGGACTCGACGCCGGCTCAGTGGGCGGCCTACATGCGCGATGTCGTCATCCCCACGATGGAGAAGCTCAGGGGGGTCGCTGACCGTCTCGAGCGGCTCGTCGCAGACGATCTCTGGCCGCTGCCGAAGTACAGCGAGATGCTCTTCATCAAGTGATCGGGTGATCACGTTTTGGGGGGCCGGCCCGCCCAGGGCCGGCCTCTGCGGTTGGCCAAGCGTGCCGACTCGGCGCGTGCAGAGGACCGTGGCCCGCACGATCACCTGCAGGGTGCGCGAGGGCACCCATTCAGCGCGTGCAGAGGACTGCACCTGCATCTGATCAGCGACGCGGCGACGCTCGGCAAGAGCGCCGCGGGGCGCAGATCTCGATCGCCGATCAGCGCACGCCAAGCCTGCCGATAGCATGGGCTTGGTGCGCGACTATCTCAATCAGCTCACCACCGAAATCGTCGTCTATGACGGCGGAATGGGCGCCACGCTCGAGCAGCTTCAGCTCACCGCGAAGGACTATGGCGGGCTGCAGGGCAAGTGCCACGAGGCGCTCGTTCTCAACAGGCCTGACGTCATCGAAGGCGTCCACGCCTCCATGCTCGACGCTGGAGCGTCAGTCATCGAGACTGACACCTTCCAGGCCTCCTCCCTCAAGCTGGCGGAGTGGGGACTTGCTCAGCACACGCGCGAGATCAACGTGAAGGCAGCCCAGATCGCGCGCAAAGCGGCTGGGGAGCACCGCTTCGTCGCGGGCTCGATCGGACCCACCGGCCACCTGCCCGCCTCAGAGGATCCAAGCCTTGGTCAGATCCAGCTTCACTCGCTCGTTCAGGTCTTCTCAGAGCAGGCGCAGGGTCTCATCGAAGGGGGCGTCGACCTGCTCATAATCGAGACCGCCCAGGATCTGCTCGAGGTCAAGGCTGCGATCTTCGGCGCCAGGGATGCGTTCAAGCAGGTGGGCAGATCCGTGCCGATCCACGCCTCTGTGTCGCTGCTGCCCAACGGCGGCAAGATGCTGCTCGGCAGCGACATCGACGTCGTGCTCACGACGCTGCAGGCACTCGACGTGCAGGTCATCGGCCTCAACTGCTCGACTGGCCCGCAGGACATGCGCGATGCGATCAGGTTCCTCGGTCAGCACAGCCCCATGCCTGTCGCCTGCATCCCGAACGCAGGGCTGCCGATTCAGGGCCCGGACGGGGAGACGATCTTCCCTGAAACGCCTCAGGCGATCGCTTCAGCGCTCGCTGAGTTCGTTCAGCGCTACCACATCAGCATCGTCGGCGGCTGCTGCGGCACCACCCCCGCCCACATCGCCGCTGTCGCAGAGAGCGTCGAGGGGCTCCACCCCGCAGCCCGCCCACAGCCGCGCCCTGCGCGGCTGTGCTCGATGATCGCCGCCACCCCGCTCGTCCAGGAGCCCGCCCCGACGATCGTCGGCGAGCGCGTCAACGCACAGGGCTCACGAAAGGCGAAGGAGCTGCTGCTCGCCGATGACTACGACGGCCTCGTGCAGATCGCGGAGGACCAGGTCTCGGGCGGAGCGCATGTGCTCGACGTCTGTGTCGCGCTCACTGAGCGCACGGATGAGGCGGAGCAGATGAGGACGCTCGTCAAGAAGCTCTCGCTCACCCAGCCTGCGCCGCTCCAGATCGACTCCACCGAGCCGGATGTGATTCAGGCGGCACTTGCCCAGATCCCTGGCAGGCCGATCGTCAACTCCGTCAACCTCGAGGCGGGGGAGGGCAAGCTCGACCTCATCGCACCTCTCGTCAAGGCCCATGGCGCCGCGCTCATCGCGCTCACGATCGACGAGCAGGGAATGGCGAAGACCGCTGATCGCAAGCTCGAGATCGCGAAGCGGATCGCCTCGCTCGCCTCTCAGAGGCATCAGCTCGACGCTGAATCGCTCATCTTCGACTGCCTCACCTTCACCCTCACGACGGGCGAGGCGGAGTGGAG
>JAJYUP010000236.1 GCA_021792455.1 Actinomycetes bacterium
TCAGCCGACGCCTGCGGCATGATCTGGACTCATGCGGGTCCTGTATGTGAATCACACGAGCCTCGTGAGCGGCGCTGAGCGCTCGCTGCTGACGCTGCTCTGCGCAGTTGATCGCGAGGAGGTCGCGGGCCTGGCCTGCCCTCCTGGGCCGCTCGCACAGCGCGCCGCAGGGCTCGGCGTGCCAGTGCACGAGATCGCGGGCACGACCGGCAGCTTTCAGCTGCATCCGAGAAGGACGGCGATCGCCGTCGCGGAGATGGCGCGGATGGGGCTGCAGCTGCGCAGGATCGCAAGGCGGGCGGCCGCGGATCTGCTGCATGCAAACAGCGTGAGGGCTGGTCTTGCCGGGGCGATCGCGAGGGACGAAGGGCGGCTGCCGCTCGTCGTGCACGTGCGCGACTGCCTGCCTGACAGTCGAGCGGGACGGGCGGTGAGAGGCGTGCTCTGCGCCCGCTCCGACAGGTTGATCGCGATCTCGAGGTACGTGGAGGCGGGCTTTGCGGGGCGGGAGCCCTCGCCGTCGCTGCGGGGCAAGCTGCGCGTCCTCGAGAACCCCGTCGATCTCTCGCGGTTTGAGAGCAGGCAGCGAAATGGCGGTGCAGAGCGGGCGGCGACGCTCGCGATCATCGGCCAGATCACGCGATGGAAGGGCCACGACACGATCGTGAAGGCGCTGCGATCCGTGCGCGCGAGGTTCCCAGAGGTGAGGCTGCAGGTCGTGGGAGAGGTGAAGTTCGTCGACGCTTCGACGCGCCTGGACAACCGCGGCTTCCTGGTGGAGCTGGAGCGGCTGGTGGAGGAGCTGGGTCTCTCAGATGCGGTGCAGTTCCTGGGGGAGCGCGAGGATGTGCCGCAGATCATGGCGGCAGCTGCGGCGGTGCTCGTGCCTTCGATCGAGGAGCCCTTCGGCCGCACCGTGGCGGAGGCGATGGCGATCGGCACCCCCGTGATCGCGACGACCGTCGGTGGGCCGGCGGAGCTGATCGAGGATGGGGTGAGCGGGACGCTCGCGCCGCCTGGCGATCCAGAGGCGTGGGCGGAGGCGATCGCGCGCCTGCTGGGAGACCCGCAGCGGGCGCAGCGCATGGCGAAGCGTGCGAGCGAGCAGGCGAGACGGCGTTTCGATGTGACCGCGCACGTGGCCGCCCTGAGTGAGATCTATGCGCAGCTGAGCGCAGGCCCTGGTCGCTGAGCCGCCTCGAGCGTCGCAGGCAGTGGTTCTCGCGAGAGAGGGTTGCGCCCCTCCTGTTGCAGACGGCAGCGCTCGTTCGTCGTGGTAGACATGGGAGCCATTCGAGACTGCCGCAGCGATCGGGAGCTGTTGGAGGCGAGCCGAGCGACCGGCCGCGGGTTCGAGACGTTCTATCGCCGCCATTGCGAGGCGGTGCTGGCATTCCACGGCGCTCGCGCACGCGAGCCGGAGCTGGCGGCGGATCTGACGGCAGAGACCTTCGCGGCGGCGCTCGTGGCGGTGCGTGATCGCTCGCGTGAGCTGCCAGAGAAGCCGGTGGCGTGGCTGTTCACGATCGCGCACCGGAAGTTCGTGGACAGCTGGCGGCGCGGCCGGGTCGAGCACGAGGCGCGGCAGCGGCTGTGCTTCGAGCGGATGGAGATCACCGACGAGGCCGTCGAGCGGATCGATGCGATCGTAGGCGGCACCGACGTGCTCGCGCATCTCGCTGAGCATCTTCCGGCGGAGCAGCTGAGCGCGCTGCAGGCTCGCATCATCGATGAGCGCGATTACAGCGACATCGCGCGCGAGCTTGAGTGCTCACCCGCCCTCGTTCGGGTGCGCGTCAGTCGAGCGCTGAAGACCCTGCGCGCGCTCGCGCGCGCCGAGCAACTGGAGGAGCGATGACGAATGACGTTCTCGACTGGATCGCCGACCAGCTCGTCGCGGCCGAGCAGGCGCTCGACGCGCCCCCCGCGCCCGCGCGCGCCGAGCGCGACGGCCGCGCTCGAGCACCCCGCGAGCGGCGGCGGGTGATCGGCGTCTCAGGACCCTCACATCGCGGGCCGGCATGGATCGGTGCTGCAGGCAGAGGGAAACGCGCGCGGTGGGCGGCGGTGGCGGCGGTCGCGCTTGCGGCGTCGATCGCCGCGCTCGTGCTCGGCACGAACGGCGCAGGGCCGCAGAGCGCGTTCGCAGGCTGGCGCGCGACACCGACGAGGCCGGCCCGAGGCCAGCTGCAGGCTGCGGAGGCGGCCTGCAGGCAGCTGCAGCGAGCGCCGAGGCGGCTGGCGGCGCTCACCGGTGGGAGGCTGAGCTGGGCGGCGCCGACGATCGCCGAGGCGCGCGGACCCTTCACGCTGCTGTTCTACCTGACGAGGGCCGGTACGCTCTCGTGCATCGCCGGCTGGCCGTCAGGCGGCGTCGCGGCGCAGGGCACGCGCCACCCGATCACGCCGCCGCGCCCAGCGGCTCCTGACACGATCTCCGCAGTCTCCGGCGGGTCATCGAGCGCGCACGGCGAGGTCTGGAGCCAGCTGCAGGGACAGGTCGGCAGCGGCGTCAGCGCGGTGACGCTGACGCTGAGCGATCGCAGCAGAGTGAGGGCGAGCGTCAGCAACGGGTGGTTCGTGGCGTGGTGGCCCGGCGCGCTGGATGCGCAGGCGGCCGAGATCACGAGCGCACGCGGGACCACGACGGAGCCGCTGCGTTGTCAGACGGTCGCGAATGGTCGGCACGTCGCGCATGTGGAATGCCTCGACCCGGCTCGGACAGGAGGC
>JAJYUP010000237.1 GCA_021792455.1 Actinomycetes bacterium
TCGGGCCTGTGCCGCTTGAGAGCGTGCTCGCCGAGTTCGACGGCGATCGGTGAGCGAGCCGCATTGGCGCGTCGTCGTCGAGGATCGCGCCCGCAAGGACCTCCGCCGGATCGACCCGCCGGGTCGCAGGCGCATACTGATCGCCATCGAACGACTCGCGCAGGGCGCGGAACTGACTGGGGATGTCAAGCGCTTGCGGGGTTCCAATGAGTACCGGCTGCGCGTCGGCGACTGGCGCGTGCGGTTCGAACGCGAGGATCGGCAACTTGTGATCACGGTTGTTCGCATCCTGCCTCGCGGGCGCGCATACGACCGATAGCGATCCATCGAGGCCAGGGACAGACAGTCCAGCCCAAGCGCTGCGCTCAGCCTGCGCCCGCCCCGCCGCGGCGCCTCGCGACGCCACGGCGCCGGCGAGACGTCCTGTCCTGCAAGGCGACCTCGAGGCCGAGGTAGGGCGCAACGAGGATGCTCATCAGCTGGCAGAGCGGGGCTCAGCCCAGCACGACGGTGCTGGGTTTATGCCGTCGCGCCATCTCAGATGTGCATGCGAGTGGCCCCGAACTGCCCACTCTCTGAGACCGCGAGCCGCCGCCCGTGACAACCGGCACTCTATGTCCCGTCTTATCGGGGTTGCTCGCCGCGCAGCCACGCCAGCAGTGCCGAGCGGGAGAAGCGCCACTGCTCGCCGACGCGCCGCCCCGGCAACTGGCCCTCCTGCGCCGCCACCATCAGCTCGTCCTCGGAGACCTTCAGCAGCGCGGCTGCCTCTCCGGGGCTCAGCACCTCGGGCTCATCCTCGCGCAGCGCGATCCGGCCGACCGTCAGGCCACCGTCGCCGAGGTAGGCGCCGACGGCATCCTCGACCAGGCGGCGCTTGCTCTGCCCCGAAGCCGCAGCCGCCCACAGCGCTTCGCACCGGAGCGGCCCTCACAGTTCCAAGGGCCGTCATAGACGGCTCGCCAGCGCGCGTCGAGCGCAAGCATACGCCGCAACACTCGGAGATCGCCACGCGAAAGCCCCTCCCACGCTTCACGGATCAGCTGCTCATCGCCCATCGGCCGATTCTCGCACGCCACTCGCCCCGGCTTCTCCTGGTCTTCCCATCCCCATATAGAGTCAGCCGACGGCGCAGCCCGCTCACAGGGGCAGCCGGCGCAGTGGGCGGGCGGGCATTGCTGTCGCGACTCATCCTCTTGCGATTCCGCCGGGATGTGCGGCGTCTGAACGCTGGCGACTACAGCTCGCTGCTCAGCGCGTTCGGCAAGGATGCGGTGCCGCGCTTCAACGATGGTCGACACCGCTGGGCCGGCGAGCATCGCGGCAAGCCGGCGATCGAGAGCTTCCTGCAAGAGTTCACAGCCGCAGGGCTCCAAGGAGAGATACGGGACGTCTGGATCGCCGGGCCACCTTGAGCGCTGCGCATCGCCGCGGGCTTCGACGATCGCGCACTCGACCACGACGGCCAGGAGATGTACAGCAACCGTGTCGCGATGGTCCTCCGCACCCGCTTGTTCGGCGTCGCTCCTTTTCGGCATGTAGATGTCGTCGCGGGTCGCGATCGGGGTGGTTGACGCTCGAACGTTGAAACGTCGAAAGGGTCTGTGGCTGGCGGGCGCAGCCGCGCTTCGCGTCCCCGTAAAGGGCGCCGCTTCGCGGCTCGCTGCGCGCGGCCTCGGCGGGCCGCACTTGACTGGGCCGCTTCGCTTCGCTTTTTTGGCAATCAGGGTTGCGCGGTGCGCAACCTGTCCGGTGACTGACGCCTTTTCGGCGCTCCACTCGATTTGGGGGTGAAAAATCATCGTGGCAGGTCGATCGCGATGCCTGTGCAGCAGAGGTGGATGAGGGCGATGAGGGGTGCAGCTGAGTGGAATCCGAAGCTGCGGTGGCTGATGAGGCGGATGCGGCTGTCGAGGCCCTCCAGGCACCCGTTGGTGGCTCCGAGGCGGATGGCGGCGAGAATCCCGTGACGGTGGGCGCGGATGGTGCGGGCGAGCTCGATGAACGGGTCGAGCTTGGATCTGGATGCCCAGTCGAGCCGGGCGTCGAGGTGCTCGGGCGCGGCTGTGCGGCCTTCGAGCTGGTAGATGAGTCGCAGCTGCTCCTCGAGCAGGAATGCTCGGTGGAGGGCACGGTTGGCGTGCTGAGCTTCGGCCGAGAGTGCTCGCTGTTCGACGGTTTGCTTCTCTGGTGCCCTCAGCAGCGACCGGCGGGTGGCCTTGATCCACTTGCCGGTCTCGGCGCGTGAACGCTCGTGGGCGCTCCACTCATCGCGGCGGACCTCATCGACGGCGCGCTGGGCGAGGCGCACGACGTGGAGGGGGTCGAAGCATGCCTCCGCGTCCGGCAGGCTGTCTGTGATCGCCTGCTCGTGGCCACCGGACATGTCGATCGAGACGGCCTCGATCGAGCTCTTGCGCTGCCCGAGCTGATCGAAGAACCGTTGCAGCGTCTTCGCGTTGCGGCCGGCAGAGCACCACACGATCATGCCGGCTCGGTGGTCGACGACCGTGGTGAGGTGGCGGTGATGGCGCCGGTGGGGGATCTCATCCTCCTCGAAGTCGCGCGTGTGGCGGGCGCCGGCCCTGGCCCACGGCACCGCCTCCAGGTGCACGCCGCAGTCGCCGCAGCGCAGCCGCCGCAGAGAGCACTCGATCACGCATCAGGCAAGCCACGAACGCGGCCTTCAGGCCGCTGCTTTTCACCCCCAAAGCCGC
>JAJYUP010000238.1 GCA_021792455.1 Actinomycetes bacterium
CGGTTGACCTCGTCGTAGCCGCCGTCGATCGCTATGACGTTCGCACCATAGACGCCCGTCGCGAGCACCTTCTGCTCCTCGAGATCTGCGGGGATCAGCACGAAGGACTCGAGTCCAAGTGCGGCAGCGTGGGCTGCCACTGCGTTCGCGAGGTTGCCTGTGGAGGCGCATGCGAGCACCTGGAAGCCAAGCTCCCGCGCCCGCGCCGCTGCGACTGAGACGACTCTGTCCTTGAAGGAGTGCGTAGGGTTCGCCGCATCGTTCTTCACCCACACCTCTTTGAGGCCGAGCCTGTGGGCAAGTCTGTCCGCTCTGATGAGCGGCGTGCAGCCTGCAGGCAGCCCAGCCCTCGACGCAAGTCGACCAGACGGCCCTGGGGGCCCCGAGACAGTCGGCAGGAAGTCGGCATACCGCCAGATGTTCTGCGGCCCACCCTGGATGCGGCGCTTCAGCTCGCTGATGTCAGCGCCGATGCCTGAGTGGTCGTAGGCCGCCTCCAGCGGCCCGAAGCACCTCTCACACACATACCTCGCGTCGAGTGGATACTCGGCTTTGCATGCCCTGCATTGAAGATGGGTGACAGCCATTCGGGGCTCCTTCGTTCGCTCTCTTCGCCGCTGATCGTGTGGCGACAGACACGAAGCCCGCCACACATCTATCTGGAATTGGCACCTTCCGCTGCGGTACGGTGGTTGCCGGGGATTCGCAGGGCCAGTCCCTCCACCCCTCTGGATGTGTCCAGCTATGTCGAGCGCCAGTATACGACGCCGGGCGCGCAGATGCAAGTGATGCTCCTCAGGCCCCCGGCTCAGGCTGATCCGAGCGCCTCCGAGCTCCTGCCTTGCGCGCGTAACGCCCCGGACGCACGAGTGTAGAGGTGTGCCGTGAGCTTCGATTCCCCTCCCGCGCCGGCACAGCGCGCACACGCGCAGCTTCGACAGCTCGAGCATCGAACTTCGCTGCGCCGCATGCTGCTCGTGGTCAACCCACACGCGGCGGCAGTCACCCCACGGCTGCGACAGATCGTCCTCTCCGCGCTGAAGGGCCGCTACGAGGTGCAGGCGCTCGACACACAGGCGCCCGGCGACGCGATCGAGCTCTGCAGGCGGGCGGCCGAGGAGCACTGTGAGGTCGTGGTGACGCTCGGCGGGGACGGAACGGTGAACGAAGCAGCAAACGGGCTTTGCGGCTCGAACACGCCTTTGAGCTGCCTGCCCGGCGGCTCTGCGAACGTGTTCGGCAAGATCATCGGGGTCCCAGCCGACCCGATCGATGCGACCGAGCGTCTGCTCGGCCTCGCAGACGCGTGGAGTCAGCGCGCGGTCGATGTCGGCGTCGTCAACGGTCGCGTGTTCACCTTCGCCTCAGGGCTTGGCCTGGATGCAGGCGTGGTCCGGCGCGTCGACTCGAACCCCCACCTGAAGGCCCGATTCGGCCCGTGGTACTTCAGCTGGGCGACAGTGCAGGAGCTCATGAGGCGATACCTGCACGCCCCACCGCTGATGGCGGTGGAACGTGACGACGGCTCTGTAGTTCAGGCGGTGACGACCGTCCTGCAGAACGGCCCTTCTTTCACCTTCTTCGGCGGTCGCCCGATCGGGCTGGCGCCCGCCTGTGAGCTCGACTCCGGCACGCTCTCGGCCTGTGTGCTGCACCGGGCGAGGCCTTCGGCGCTTGCATCCATCGCGTGGCGCGCGTTCTCCCCGGGGCGAGCTGTCGTCGATCACCGCGACGTGACTGGACTGCCAGGCCTCTCCGAGTTGCGCGTGCGCAGCACAGATGGTCGCAGCCTTCCGCTCGAGGTCGATGGCGACTTCGTGGGTGAGGTGCTCGAGGCCCACTATTCGGTGCGTGCGAAGGCGCTGCGCCTGATCTGCTGAGCGAGCCCCGCTGGGAAGCCGTCCCCGTCAGGTGCCCGCGCCAGGGGTCACGATGCGCACGCAGCCCACGCGCGCCGAGACCGCAAGCCGTCGCGGTCAGGCACTCGCGCCAGGCGTCACCCTGTAGGCGTCGAAGACGGACTCCGTGTTGCGCAGGCGGGTGATCGCGCTCTTCAGCGTGTGCGTGTCTGCCACCTCGATGACGAAGCGGTTCTTCACCATCGGCGGGTGTGAGAGGCAGCGCGCCTCGAGTATGTTCGTCCCTGACTCGGAGAAGACGCGGGAGAGGTCCTCGAGCAGCCGATGGCGATCCCATGCATCGACCTGGATCTCGACGATGAACGAGCTCTGCTGGTCGCCATCCCAGCAGACGGGGGTGAACCGGTCGGGACTGCGCATGAGCAGCGAGGTGTTCGGACAGTCCTCGCGGTGGATGGTTATCCCGCGCCCAAGCGATATGTAGCCGACGATCGGGTCGCCAGGGACAGGCCTGCAGCACTTCGCGAGCCGGAGCATGACGTCCTCGACCCCATCCACCCTGATGCCGTACTGCCCGGAGGAGCGCGTCGCCTGACGCCGCCCCCGGCCAACCTCGAGCAGGCGTGAGGCGTCCGTCTGGCCATCTGCCGCCTCACCCTGCTTCAGGCGCTGCAGGACCTTGTTGACCACGACCTTCGGTGAGACCTTCGCGCCGCCGAGGGCGATGTAGAAGTCGTCGGCCTTGCGGTATCCCATCTCGCGTATGACGTCCGCGAGCAGCGCAGAGCCGGTTATCTTTTGAGCGGGCAGCCCCTGCTTCTTGAGGT
>JAJYUP010000068.1 GCA_021792455.1 Actinomycetes bacterium
AGCGACCTACCGATTATGAGTCGGCAGCTCTGACCAACTGAGCTACGGGCCCGCCGCCGCGGTGCGGCGCATTGGAAGCTACCAGCGATCGGCGGCGAGGCTCGCGCCGCCGAGAGCGTTTGGGGGAGGCTGGCGCCACGAGTAGCGCCGCACTGGTTTCATTCTGTGCGCTTCGCTGGAAAACAGAACAGGGGGACCATCAGATGGCAGAACGGGCGGCTCTCGTCACCGGCGCGTCGAGCGGCATAGGCCTCGCGATCACGGAGGTGCTGGCACAGGAGGGCCACGAGGTCACTATGGTCGCACGGCGTGCAGAGAAGCTGCAGCGGGCGGTCGCCTCGCTCGCCGAAGCCGGCCTGGAGGTGCATGGACTGGCGGCCGACCTGCGTGAGGAGCAGGAGATCAGGCGCATCGCGGCCGCGCATCAACAGCGGTGCGGACGCCTCGACGTGCTGATCAACAACGCAGGGGTCGGCTTCGGCGCCGCACTTGAGGAGATCGATGCGAAGCGGGTCGACATGCAGCTGCAGCTCAACCTCCGCAGCGCGATTCTGCTCTACCGCGAGTGCGTCCCCCTGCTGAGGCAGGCGGCGGCGCAGCACCGCAGCGCGCTCGTCGTCAACACCGCCTCCATCTCCGGCAAGCGCGGCCAGGCATGGCTCTCCGTCTACTCGGCGACCAAGCATGGCCTCGTCGGATGGACCGAAGCGATGAACAGAGAGCTTGCGATGGAGGGGATCAAGTCCACTGCCCTCTGCCCCGCCTTCGTCGACACGCCGATGACCGACTTCGTGAAGGAGCACGTGAGCGCGGAGGAGATGATCACGACGGCGGACATCGCGGAGTCGGTGCGCCTGCTGCTGCGACTCTCGCCGAGGTGCCTGATCCCAGAGATCATGTTCATGCGGATCGGAGACGAGCTTTGACAGCGTCTGGAAGCGCTCTCAGCGCAGACGAGGGCTCGGGCCGACAGATCGGCGCCGCGAATGCGAACGGAGGTCTGAGATGAGGCTCGGCGTGCACATCGGCTATGCGGGACTTGGCCTCAGCTGGCAGGATCAGCTCGAGCTCGTTCAGACCGCTGAGCGCCTCGGCTGCGACTCCGCGTGGTGCGCGGAGGCATACGGCTCGGATGCGGCGACCGTGCTCGGATGGCTTGCAGCCCAGACGCAGAAGATCAGGCTCGGCTCCGGGATCTTCCAGATCCCTGCACGCTCGGCGGCGATGACCGCGATGACCGCGGCCACCATCGACCAGCTCTCCGCCGGGCGGATGATCCTCGGCATCGGCTCCTCTGGCCCCCAGGTCGCGGAAGGCTGGCACGGCCAGCGGTTCGCCGGCCAGCTGCAGAGGACGAGGGAGTACATCGCGGTCGTGCGCCTCGCGCTCTCGAGGCAGCGAGTGCAGTTCGAGGGCGAGACGATCCGCCTGCCGCTCGCCGATGGCCAGGGAAAGGCGTTGAAGTTGACGATCTGCCCTGTGCAGGACCAGATCCCGATCTACCTCGCCGCGATCGGGCCGAGGAACACCGCGCTTGCGGCGGAGATCGCCGACGGCTGGATCCCAACGCTGTTCTCTCCTGAGCACATCGCCGTGTTCGAACCCCATCTGAAGGAAGGTGCGGCAAGGGCTGGGCGCAGCCTCGAGGGGTTCGACATCGCCCCGGCGGTGAATCTCTGCATCAGCGACGATGTGGACAGGGCGCGTGATCTGATGCGTCCGTTCATCGCGCTGTACGTCGGAGGGATGGGATCGAGAAAGAGGAACTTCTACAACCAGCTCGTGCGGCGCTACGGGTTCGAGCGGGAGGCAGAGGTGATCCAGGATCTCTACCTCGAAGGCAAGCGGACGGAGGCGATGGCCGCGATCCCAGATGGTCTGATCGACCTCGTCTCGCTCTGTGGCACCAGGGACGCGGTGAAGGAGCGGCTCGAGCTCTACAGGCAGGTCGGCGTCGGCACCCTTGGCGTGACGCCGGTCGCGTTCACCGCTGAGCAGCGCCGCGAGCAGCTCACGCTGCTCGCCGAGCTTGCAGGCTGAGCTGTGGAGAGGCCTCGCAGGATCCTGCTCGGTGCCTTCGGGGACCCTGGCCACGCGTTTCCGATGATCGCTCTCGGCCGCGCGCTCGTCTCCCGTGGCCACGTCGTGACGATGCAGACCTGGAGGCGGTGGCAGAGCGCCGTGGAGTCGGAGGGCATGTGCTTTGCACCTGCGCCGGAGTACGACGCGTTCCCCGCGCCGACGAGCAGCGGAAGCGCGGATGGGGAGCCGCTCGACTTCTACGAGGCCGTGATCCATGCGACGAGGGACACGACGCCGCTTCTGAGGCGGTTCGCCCCGGAGCTCGTCGTCTCCGACATCCTCACGCTCGCCCCCTCGCTCGCAGCGGAGCTCGAGGCGATCCCATGCGCGACCCTCGTTCCCCACGTCTTCCCGGAGGCCGAAGACGGGTTTCCGATCTACTCGTTCGGTGCGATGCTGCCACGCACGCAGGCGGGGCGCCAGATGTGGCGAGCGGCGCAGCTGCCGGTCCGGACGGCACTCGAGCATGGCAGGCGCGCTCTGAACCGCACCCGTGATGCGCTCGGCCTCCGACCCCTGCACCGCTTTCACGGCGGCACGAGCAGCGAGCTCGTGATCGTCGGGACCTTTCCTGCACTCGAGTATCCGCGCCGGTGGCCTGAGCACGCGCACGTCGTCGGGCCGCTGATGTGGGAGCCGCCCGCGGTCGAGGTGCCGCTTCCTCCAGGGCGAGCGCCCCTCGTGCTGATCGCCCCATCAACCTCCCAGGACCCCGAGCACAGGATGCTCGAGGCGGCCTTGAAGGGCCTCGCGCGCCTGCCTGTGCGCGTGCTCGCGACCTGGAACAGGCGGCTGCCGCCGCGCGGCCTCACCGTGCCGGACAACGCACGCCTCGTCGAGTGGGTCTCCTATTCGCAGACGATGCCCGCCTGCGATGTCGTCGTCTGCCATGCAGGCCACGGCACGCTCGTGCGCGCTCTCTCCGCCGGATGCGTCGTCGTCGCCTGCCCGATCGCCGGCGACATGAACGAGAACGCGGCGCGGGTCGCCTGGGCGGGCGCTGGGCTGCGCCTGCCAAGGCGGTTCATCCTCCCGAGAGGGCTCAGGCTCGCGGTCGAGCACGCCCTCAGCGACGCTTCGATGAGAGAGCGTGCACGACAGTTTGCAGACTGGATCTCAGAACGCGATCCCGCCTCCGAGGCGGCGATTCTCGTAGAGCGCCTGGCGCAACGCACAGCGGTGGGTCGCGACAGGCGAGGTGCGCTCGCCGGCAGCAGCGCATGAGTCGCCTCGGGCAGCCCACAAGCCTTCTGGCGGCGCACGACCGCAGGAGCGGCGCCTGCAAGCGAGAGGCGGCGGGAGGGCAGTGACGCCTCGAGCGCGGCGCGTGGATGCGCACAGCTCGTCGTGCGCGGCGCGCGTTGATCGAAGCTCGAGGGCGGCAGAGCGAGCTCCGGGGGTGGGACTCGAACCCACAACTCCGCGGTTAACAGCCGCGTACTCTGCCAATTGAGTTACCCCGGACAGTTGCGCCTGATCGGCGACGCTGTCTGCAGGGTACCGACGTCGACGATTTGACGGATGCTGCGCTGCGCCGGCGCAGCGATGCGGCAGGCGCTCTAAAGGCCTGGCTGCGCGGGTGCCGAAGAGTAGGCGTGGCCCTTCTTCACCGCGACAGATCGGACAGCGCGCCCCCCGAGACGGTTGCCATGCAGGCCTCGGCTGGTGCGCGCTTCGGGCGACCTCGCACGCGCGTTCGGCAGGTGCGCTCGCTCGGCAGCGGCGAGCGGGTGCTCGGCGTGCGTGGGCTTGCGATCCGGACGAAGGCCGCGCTCGCGGCCGCCGGGCTCGGCTTCGTGCTCGCCGACGGCGCACTCGCTGCGCACCCGACGCTCGCCGCCGCCGGCTTCGCGCTGATCGCCTCCAGCGCGCTGCTCCAGCTGTTCGCAGCGAGGCTCTCCTGGTCGCTTGCGGAGGAGCTCGTCGGACCAGTCGCGTGCCTGCTCGTCATCGGCGTGAGCTCTGAGCGGGTCACGGCGGTGAGCATCATCTGGCTTGCAGCGGTTGCGACGGGGGTGATCGCCCGCCAGGGCAGGGTGCACCTGGTGACGAGGCTCGCGCTGGTCGCAGCGCTGCTCGTGCCGGTCGCGAGCACCGGCAGTCTCACCAGCTCTTATGCGGCTCTCCTCGTCGCGGCGCTCGCGCTGCTTGCGACGTGCGTGCGCGTCATGCGCGATCTCGACGGCCTGCTCGCGAGAGCCCGCTACGACGCAGACCACGACGACCTGACGGGAGTTCTGTCACGTGGCGCCTTTCGGCAGGTCCTCGAGCGTGCGGCGAGCCAAGCCGAGGAGGGAGCGCCGATGTCGCTCCTGCTCATCGATCTCGACGGGTTTGGGAGCGTGAACAAGGTGCTCGGGCACGCCTGCGGGGACGCGTTGCTCGCCGCCGCCGCGAACCGGATGTCGCAGGCAGGCACGGAGGGCTGCGTTCTCGGCAGGCTCGGCGGCGACGAGTTCGCCCTGATCGTGCCGGATGCGGCGCCGATGTCCGTTGCGCAGCGGGTGCTTGCCAACCTTCGCACCTGCGATGAGTGCGGGCAGAGGGCGCTGTCAGGGTGCATCGGCATCGCGCAGGCCCCGTTCGACGGCGGCGACGCGGACGCCCTGCTGGTTGCGGCGGACTTCGCGATGCGTGAAGCGAAGCGATCCCACTCCCATGGCGAGATAGTCCTCTACGCGGCCGACCGTGGGGGCGGCTCGCTCGAGCGCCGCCCGCCCCCTGCACTCTCGCGCCGGATCGATGCCGCAGCCGCCTCCTGTCGCCTCGACGACGGCGCGCGCCGGCTGGCCGTCAGCTCCCGCCTGCTCGATGCGCCGGCATGCGCGGGAAGACCGGAGGCACCCCATCCCTCCCGCCTGCTCGACCGGGCGGCCGCGAGCGCATCAGGCGCGGGTCAGCTCGACTGCAGGGCGAGCTCCTGAGCGCGGTCGAGCTCGCTCTGCACCTGCGCTCGCCTGCCTGCAAGCGCCGTCACCTCTCTCTCGCCGTTGGCGCGCGCCGCCTGGATGAGACGGTCCAGATGCGCGAGCTGAAGCTGAAGCTCGCACACAGCGAGCATCGCCTCCGCAGCCTCCCCTTCGCCCGCCTGGACGATGAGCCTGGCAAGCTCCTTCTGCACCTCGACGTCCCCTGCCTCGATGCCGGCGAGCGGCTCTGTGAGGCCATTGAGGGCGAGGTGCGAGGCGACGCGCCTCAGCACCTCGTCGGTGAGCTGCGCTTCTGGGCGAAGTCGCTTCAGCGCCCGCTCACCCTGCTGCGGAAGCGCGATGCAGAGAGCGAGGAACGCGCGCTCCACCTCGATGCGCTGCCGCGTCACGGTCGCGGCGGAGAGTGAGGTGGGCTCCCGCCGCTGCCGCCTGGCGGGTGCGGGCCTGTCCTGGAGGGAGTGTGCGCGCGGCTGCCGCCTGGCGGGCGCGGGCCCTTCCTGGCGGGAGGATGCGCGCTGCCGCCGCCTGGCGGTTCCGGGCCCCGTCTGGAGGGAGGGTGCGCGCCGCTGCGGGCCAGCCTGTGCTCCGCGCTGCGCACCCGCCGTTGGTTGATCCTGCCTCAGCAGAGTGTCGAGGAGGCTCTCAGGAAGCGCAAGCCGGCTCGCTGCAAGACGCGCGAGATCGAGCCGCAGCGCGCTCTGGGGGATCTCGGCGAAGACGGGACGAAGCTCGTCGAGCACCCTGTCGCGCGCCTCGGGGCTGCTGAGGTCGCCTGCCTCGAGCGTGCGCTGCACTCTGAAGCGCACGAACGGGATCGCCCCCGATACGAGCTCTTGCATGGACTCCGCGCCCTGCTCGAGGATCAGCTGCGCCGGATCGGCGCCCGCCGGCAGCTCTGCGACCAGAAGCTGGATCTTGCGCTCTGCAGCGACCTTCGATGCCTTCAACATCGCCTCCTGGCCTGCGCTGTCCGCGTCGAGCGCGAGCACGAGCTGCGGCGCGAGCCTCGAGAGCTCTGCGACCTGCTGAGGCGTGAGGGCCGTGCCCATCAGCCCGACTGCGTTGAGGATGCCCGCCTGGTGCATCGCGATGACGTCCGTGTAGCCCTCGCACAAGATGACAACGCCCGACTTCGCTGCATGGGAGCGCGCGAGATGCGCGCCGTAGAGGTGGCTGCCCTTTTTGTAGACGTCGCTGTCAGGGCTGTTCAGGTACTTTGGCGCGCCGCCGTCGCGGAGCGTGCGTGCACCGAAGCCGAGCACCCGCCCACGGATGTCGGCAAGCGGGAACGTGATCCGCTCCCTGAAGCGATCGTGAAGCTCGCGCGACTCTCGCGAGCGCTGCGCGAGCCCCGACTGCAGAAGCTCAGCCTCTGAGAAGCCGCTGCGCAGCGACGAAGCGACGAGCCGGCCTGGAGCGCTTGGCGCCCAACCGACGGCGAAGGCGCGCAGCGCCTCCTCCCGCAGTCCCCGCGCCGCGAGATACTCGCGTGCGGGCGCCGCCTGTGGCGAGTCTGAAAGCAGGCGCTGGTAGTAGGAGCAGGCTCTCGACAGCAGCGCGAGAACTCGCTCCTTGCGCCGTCGCTCCTGCGCCTCGCGCGGGTCCTCCTGCTCGAGCTGGAGCGCAACGCCTGCGCGGTCGGCAAGCATCTGCACCGCTTCCCTGAAGTCGAGCCCCTCCGCCTCCTGCACGAACGTGAACAGGTCGCCAGAGGCCTGGCAGCCGAAGCAGTAGTAGACCTTCTGCTGGGGATCTATCCCGAAGGAGGGCGTGCGCTCCTCGTGGAAGGGGCACAGCCCCTCGTAGCGGCTCGGCCCGGCCCTGCGCAGATCCGTGTGTGCGCCGACGAGCGCAACGAAATCAGTCGCGTCTCGCACCTGGTCGAGGCTCTCGCGCTTGTAGAGGGCCATCCGGGGCGAGCTAGAGGGCGAACGCCCTCGGCACCTTCAGGTGCGTGTAGGCGCTGATGCAGAACCGATCCGTCATCCCAGCGAGATAGTCCGTCACGCGTTGCGCAAGCACCTCCTCCTCGCTGCCCTCGCGATCTGCACGAAGTCCACCGTGCGGCGGCGCCGGCAGCTGCTCTGGATGCTCGACGTAGTGAGCGAACAGCGCGCTGATCACCTCAGTGATCCGCTCCCGCTCGGCCCGCACAGCAGGCCCGAGATACACCTGCTCGAACATGAAGCTTCGCAGCTTCGACATCGCCTCGGAGGCCGTGGGGCCTTGAACGATCTCCGCGGCGTGTGAGGAGTGCTCGACGATGTCGTGGACGAGCGTGTCTATCCGCTTCGAACCGGTGTGCCCAAGCGCGGCGATCGGCCCAGCGGGAAGCTCGCCCTCGTCGATCAGCCCAGCCCGCAGAGCATCGTCGATGTCGTGGTTTATGTAGGCAACCCTGTCGATGATGCGGACGATCGCGCCCTCGAGCGTGCCTGGCTGCGGCGCGCCGCTGGAGTGACAGGCGATCCCATCGCGCACCTGCTCTGTGAGGTTGAGGCCGACGCCGTCCCGCTCGAGCACCTCGACGATCCGCAGCGAGTGCTGATAGTGCTTGAAACCGAGGTTGAACCGCTCGCGCAGACAGCTGTGAAGCGCCTCCTCGCCGATGTGTCCGAACGGCGGATGACCGAGGTCGTGCCCAAGGCCGATCGCCTCCGTGAGATCCTCGTTGAGGTCGAGCGCCCGGGCGACGGTCCTCGAGATCATCGTCACCTCGAGGGTGTGCGTGAGCCGTGTGCGATAGTGGTCGCCGACCGGCGCGACGAAGACCTGCGTCTTGTGGGCGAGCCGCCGGAACGCCTTGCAGTGCACTATCCGGTCGCGGTCGCGCTGAAAGGGCGTCCTGAGCGAGCAGTCCGCCTCAGCCCTGCGCCGCAGCGCAGGGTATGAGCGTGCCGCATGCGGGGAGAGAGCGCGCCGCTCCTGCGCTTCTATGAGGTCCGCGAAGCGCTCTGCGCAGCTGCCTGGCGGGCAGCCCGGGCCGCCTCCTGCCCCGGCAGCGCGATGCTCGCCGCCGACAGCGCCGCTGCGTTGAGGCAGGGTCTCTGAGCTCATCGCTCGATTGTGCCAGCAGCCGCGGCTGGTATCAGCCTCACCTGGGCGTGGTGGGCGAGCATCTCAGCGATCGCGCGCTCGACCTCGCCAAGCGCAGCTCCAGATGCGGAGGGGGCCCGCAGAAGCGGACTTGCGAGCGCATCAGCCATGAACCGGTGAGCCTCCGCCCCGATCGGGAAGGACCCTGCCTCGCAGGTGCGGCAGACGACGCCGCCCGCCGCCGCAGAGAAGCCGCTGAGGTGCCGAGCGTCGCCGCAGTGTGCGCAGGCGGCAAGCGCAGGTGCGAAGCCGGCGGCATGCAGCAGCTTCATGCGGAAGGCGAGAGACCGCGCCCTGCCCGCCTCCACCGGCTGCTCGTTCAGCAGTCTGAGGTGGCGACAGAGCAGATTGAAGACGTGCGGGTGAGGGTCCGCCGTCTCGAAGAGCCTGCCGACGGCGTCGCACGCCCTCGCTGCGGCGTCGATCGCGCCGGCGTGCTCGCGCAGCCGCGGATGCGCATCGATCGTGCTTGCGCCGGTGACGGTGAACAGCTCACCCCGTCCTTCATAGAGCTCGATGCTGAGCCTGAAGAACGGCTCGAGGCGCCCACCGAAGCGGCTGCGTGTGCGCCGCACGCCCTTGGCGATCGCCCCGACCCTCCCGGCGTGCGGGGTGTAGAGGTGCAGGATCCTGTCCGCCTCGCCATAGCGAAACGTTCGCAGCACGACGGCCTCTGTTCGCAGCGCTCTTGGCATCCGCACCGAGTGTATGTGGCGCCGCTGTCAGCTGAAGTCGGAGGTGCCGGGGTCGCTATACTTTCTGAAGTGATGGCTCAGATCACCGTCTACACCACAACCTTCTGCCCCTACTGCGTGAGGGTCAAGCGCCTGCTCAGCAGGCGAGGCCTCGAATTCGAGGAGATCGACCTCTCCAGAAGCGCGGAGGGACGGGCGGAGCTCGCACGGCGCACCGGGATGCGCACCTTCCCACAGGTGCTGGTCGGCGATCATCTGCTCGGCGGCTACGAAGAAACCCAGGCGGCCGCGGACAGCGGCAGGCTCGAGCAGCTGCTCTCAGCCTGAGCGAAGGCCGCGGCGCCGTGCGCCTGCACTACTGGCAGCTTCCGAACGGGACGATCGAGCTCGCACGGCTCGCCCACCACGACGACACCTCGATCTGAACCGCCCCGATCGCTCTCAGCGCCGCTGGCACGCCTGGCACAGATATGTGCCCCGGCCGGCGACGACGGTCTTCGTTATCGGCGCGCCGCAGGTGGGGCACGGCTCTCCCGCCCGTCGGTGCACGAGGAACCGATCCTGGAAGCTGCCCTTCACGCCGTCGATGTGCCTGAAGTCGTGAAACGATGCGCCCTTCGCCTCGATCCCCTCTGTCAGGGCCGCTTCGATCGCTTTGCACAGCAGCGCCGCCCGCTCACGCGTGAGGCGCCCCGCCTGAGAGGCGGGGTGAATGCCCGCTCTGAAGAGAGCCTCGTCAGCGTAGATGTTGCCGATGCCGGCGACGACGCGCTGGTCGAGCAGAAGCGCCTTGATCGACGTCGTGCGACCGCGGCTTGCCCGCCAGAGCCGGCGCGCATCGAAGCTGTCGCTGAGCGGCTCTGGGCCGAGGCGCGCCCGCAGGAACGAGGACGCCGCCTCATCTCCGAAGAGCAGCTCGGCGGTCCCGAAGCGCCGCTGGTCGGTGATGAGCAGTCGGAGACGCCGCAGAGCGCCTGGGAGCCCGGCGGCGGAGGCCTCCGCGTCCTTCGGACGCGCTGCGCCCACCTCCGACGGTGCCGCCCTGATCGCGTCCTGTGAGGCCGCTGCGCAGGCGCAGGACGAGGCTGCCCCGCTGATCTCGACGACGGCCCGAAGATGCTGGACGGGCTCTGGCGGGTCGACGAGGATCGCGCCACTCATCCGGAGATGCTGAAGGAGGTGCAGCTGACCCTCGAGCACCCAATGCAGGTACTTCCCGGCTCGCTCGAGCGAAAGAACGCGCCTGCCGGCGATCGCAGAGGCGAGCTCCTCGCCGCTCAGCGGCGCTGCCCACCGCGGATCGAGGACCTGAACGTGCTCGATCCGGCTTCCAGTCAAGAGCGGACGCAGCTGGCGGACGATCGTCTCCACCTCTGGGAGCTCCGGCATCAGCGAACCTCAGTGGCGCGGCGCGCTGTGCTGCGCGCCTGCTCAGGCGCTCGCCTGCCCAGCCCTGGGGCACCTGGGCGCTCAGTGGCGCGGCGCGCCCGCGGGTGGGCGCCGAAATAGGCCTCCTTCAGGCGGTCTGAGGATATGTGCGTGTAGATCTGCGTCGTCGCGAGATCCGCATGCCCAAGCATGTCCTGGAGGGAGCGCAGATCACAGCCGCCCGCGAGCATGTGCGTCGCGAAGCTGTGGCGCAGCGTGTGCGGGCTCATCTTCTCAGAGAGCCCAACGCTGCGCGCATGGCCGGTGATGATCTGATACAGCCCCTGCCTGGTCAGGCGCGCGCCGCGGCTGTTGAGGAACAGCGCGGCTTCCGCCCTCGCCCCGACGAGCTGCCTTCTGCCATCCGACTGGTAGGCGCGAACCGCTGCGAGCGCGATCCTGCCGACGGGGACGAGCCGCTGCTTGCCGCCCTTGCCCTCCGCGCGCAGCATCCCCTCCTCGAAGTCGACGTCGCCGACGTCGAGCGCTCTCGCCTCCGATATTCGCAGCCCACAGGCGTAGAGCAGCTCGAGCAGCGCCCTGTCGCGCTGCCCGAGCGGGCCCTCTCCGTCTGGCGCGGACAACAGCTTTCCAACCTCCTCCCGCGAGAGCACGCGCGGCAGGCGGCGGCTGCGTGTCCGGGTGCGCAGATCAGCGGTCGGGTCACTGTGAATCAGGCCTTCCCTGCGCAGGTGCCTGTAGAACGATCTGATGGAGGCCGTCTTGCGCTGCAGCGTCGCGGCAGAGAGCGCCTGGCGCCCACTCGTCGGCCGCGCAAGTGAGCTGAGGTGGGCGGCGAGATCCTGATGACGGACATCGAGGGGGCTGAGCTTCCGGCTCGCGAGGAACTCGCCAAGCGCAAGCAGGTCGGCTCGATAGGCGCTGAGCGTGTTCCGAGACAGACCCCTCTCGAGCTCGAGGTGAGAGAGGAAGTCGAGCATGAGCGCGTTGAGCTCTGCGCCCGTGGCCCGAGGCGCGGATCGAGCCGAGGCGTGAGGCGAGGCTCGACGAAAGCTCTGCGAAGGCTCAGGAGGAGGTTGAGGCTTCGGCGTCTGACCGCTCCTGCCACTGAAGCTGAACATCGAGGTCGCACTCGCAATCCGTGCGGTTGGAGAGCTGATGGAGCCCATCGATGAGGTCAGTCGCGAGGTGCGCGAGCCTCTGCGCTTCGCGGCCGCGCAGCTGAAAGGTCGCCTGAAGCTTCACCGATGCCATTCGACCTCACTGGCCCGCTGCCGTGAGCGCCCGAGCGCAGCGGCTGTGAACTGCCTGAACAGCGGTGCGGGACGCTCCGGACGGGACTTGAACTCTGGGTGGAACTGGCAGGCGATGAAGAAGGGGTGCTCCTCGACCTCGATCGCCTCGACCAGTCGCTCTCCAGGCGATGTCGCAGAGATCGTGAGGCCCGCGCTGCGCAGCCGCCCCCGCAGCCGGTTGTTCACCTCGAAGCGGTGCCTGTGGCGCTCATAGATCACAGCCTCGCCATAGATCTCGCGCACCTTCGTGCCCTCATGCAGCTTGATCGGATCTGCCCCAAGACGCATCGTGCCGCCAAGGGCGCTGACCTCCTTCTGCTCAGGCAGCAGATCGACGACTGGGTAGGGCGTCTCGATGTCGAACTCCGTCGAGTTCGCTCCATCCATTCCCGCGACGTGGCGTGCGAACTCCGCGACGGCAACCTGCATCCCAAGGCAGATCCCGAGATAGGGGATGAGGCCCTCCCTCGCGATCTGGGCGGCGATGATCTTGCCCTCGACTCCGCGTCCGCCGAACCCGCCGGGGATGAGGATCCCGTCGACATGCGCGAGACGGGAGCTGCCATCGCCTGCGTCGTGCCGATCTGACTCGAGCTCCTCTGAGTCGACCCACTCTATCTCGACCTCAGCGCCTTGGAGGTGCGCGGCGTGCCGGAGCGCTTCGCACACCGACAGGTAGGCATCCTCGAGCTTCACGTACTTGCCGACGAGCGCGATCCGCACCGTCTCCGTCGCGGACTTCGCCATGTCGATCGGCCGCTTCCAGCCGCTCAGGTCTGCGGGTGGAGCACTCAGCCCGAAGTGCTCGAGCACGAACTCGTCCACACCCTGCTCCTGGAAGCAGACGGGCACCTCGTAGATGTTTCGCACATCCGTCGCAGAGACGATCGCACCCACGGGCAGCGAGGCGAAGAGCGCGATCTTGCGGCGGATCTGCTCTGAGAGCGGCTCCTCTGAGCGGCACATCAGCATGTCCGGGGCGATCCCGATCCTTCTCAGCTCGTTGACGGAGTGCTGGGTCGGCTTCGTCTTCAGCTCGCCTGCGTGGGCGATGTAGGGGACGAGCGTGAGGTGGATGAACATGCACCGTCGCCGACCGACGTCGACTGGGAACTGCCTTATCGCCTCGAGGAAGGGAAGCGACTCGATGTCGCCGACTGTGCCCCCGATCTCGCTGATGACGAAGTCGACGTCAGCCGACTCGGCGATCAGAGTGATCCGCTGCTTTATCTCATCGGTGATGTGAGGCACGACCTGCACGGTCGCTCCGAGATAGTCCCCCCGCCGCTCGCGCCTGATGACGGCGTCATAGACGCCTCCAGCGGTGACGTTCGAGGCCCTGCTCGTGTTCGCGTCCGTGAAACGCTCGTAGTGGCCGAGGTCGAGGTCGGTCTCTGCGCCGTCCTCAGTGACGAACACCTCCCCATGCTGATAGGGGGACATCGTGCCAGGGTCGACATTGATGTAGGGGTCGAGCTTCTGCAACCCGACTGTGAATCCTCTGGAGACCAGCAGCCGTCCAAGCGACGCCGTCGCTATTCCCTTGCCAAGCGACGAGACGACCCCGCCCGTGACGAAGATGAAGCGAGTCTTGCTCGGAGGCTCGAGTTGCCGGTCTTGCTCGCGGATCATGGATGCCTGCGAAGGCAGTCTAGAGACCGGTGCGGCGGCCTGCCCACCCTGCCTCAGGCGACCTTCAGCATCTGCTGTGCGTGAAGGCGTGCCGCCGTGCTGTCAGACTCCGCGCCGAGCATCCGCACGAGCTCGCGCACCAGCGCCTCTCCGCCGACTTCTTCGACCGTCGCGCGCGTCGGCTCACAGCTTGCGTCCTTGCTCACGGTGAAGTGCCTGTCGGCGAGCGAGGCGATCTGCGGCAGGTGGGTGATGCAGATCACCTGTCGACTGCCCGCAAGGGCGCGCAGTCGCTCTCCGACAGCCCGCGCAGTCTGACCGCCGATGCCTGCATCGACCTCGTCGAAGACGAGGCTGCTCCTGTGCGCCTCAGAGCTCGCGACGCTCATCAGCGCAAGCATCGTCCGCGAAAGCTCGCCGCCAGAGGCGGCCTCGCGCAGGGGCGCGATCGGCACCCCAGGGTTTGGCGCAAGCATCAGCTCGACCGCGTCGCCCCCAGACCCAGTCGGCTCCCGCTCGGTGAGGCGCACCTCGAAGCGCGCATC
>JAJYUP010000069.1 GCA_021792455.1 Actinomycetes bacterium
TCCTTCTGAGCAACGACGGAGAGCTCGCCTACGCCCTGACCCATCCGAGGTTCGAGGTGGAGAAGGTCTACGAGGTGAGGCTGTCTTCAGGGCCGCTGAGCAGGCAGGCTCTGGCGGCGCTGCGTGCCGGAGTGCGCCTGACAGATGGGATGAGCGCGCCCGCGAAGGTGAGAGAGATCGACAGGCTGACGCTGGAGATGAGGTTGAGGGAAGGCCGAAACCGGCAGGTGCGAAGGATGCTCGAGGCGGTCGGTTACGAGGTGAGGGGCCTGAGGCGAGTCGCGATCGGCCCGTTGAAGCTGGGCAGCCTGCGAGTTGGCGCCTCTCGGAGGCTGAGCAGGCAGGAGGTCGCTGCGCTGAGGGACGCAGCGTTGCAGGGTGACGGCGCGGGGCGGCGGCATGCGCTGTGATCGGCGGCGGCTTTCGCCCCTGACTCTGAGAGAATCGCAGCGGTGAGCGATCCGACGATCGGCAGGCGAGCTGAAAGGCTGAAGGCGCTGAGGGGCGCGATCACCGCGGAGGCGAACCTCTCAGAGGAGATCCTCGCCGCGACGAGCGAGCTGATGCGCGAGCTGATGGAGCGCAACGACCTGCGCCCAGAGGACGTGGTGAGCTGCATCTTCACGGCGACGAACGACCTGGACGCCGAGTTTCCCGCTGTCGCAGCCCGCTCCCTGGGCTTTGCCTCGGTGCCTCTTCTGTGCGCGACGGAGATCCCGGTGGAGGGCTCGCTGCCGATGACGATAAGGGTCCTGATCCACTACTACCCAAGCGATCCAGGCAGAGAGGCGAGGCATGTGTATCTGCGCGGGGCAAGCGCTCTGCGCGCCGACCTGAGCTCGGCTCAGTGAGGACGACGTGAGCAGGGCGAGGGAGAGGTGCGGCAGGTCTCGGGCGGAGGCGCTTGGATGGTGCGAGCGCGGCGTGGTCGCCGGTCTAAAGCGCCGGTGGGAAGGCGACGATGAGAGGACGATGGGGATTCGCAGATCGAGCAGGCGGCTTGGAGGCGTTGGCGCTTGGAGGGTGGCCGCGGCGGCGGTGGCCGCCGCGGCGGCTGTTGTGGCGGCCCCAGCGAGCGCGGAGCCTGCAGGTGCGTCGAAGTCGATCTCAGGTGCGTCGAAGTCGATCCAAGGCGCCGTGACGCCGATCCCAGGTGCGGCGCAGTCGAGCTCAGGTGCGGCGCAGTCGAGCTCAGGTGCGAGAAGCAGCGCTGGCATACGCGCCGCAGCGCTCTTGCGCGGCGAATACCTGCGCCGCCACAGGGCGCCTGAGGGGGTCGTGAGCTCCCCGATCATGATCCCCCACAGCAGGGCGCACGGTGCGGTCTACCGCACAGGCAGCAGGACGGCGCGGCTTCTGAAGGCAGAGTGCTCATCCGCCTGCGTAGGGCAGCTGTTCTACTTCGGCGGGCCTGTGATGCACGAACCGACGGTGTACCCGATCTTCTGGGACCCAGGCTCGACGCCGGAACCGCCAAAAGAACCGGGCGAGACAGAACAGAAGGGCACGCTCGAATCCTTCCCCCCCGGCTACGAAGAAGAGATCGAAACCTTCCTCCTCAATGTGGAGAGAGCCTCGGGCGAACCGCTCTCGAACGTCTTCTCCGTGGACCTGCTCTACGGCAGCGTCGAAGGAGGTGTCGAACACCCCGGCTCCTACGCCTGGCGCTTCGGGCGCACGCTCGAAGACAAAGCGGCGCTGCCGCCGCGCAGCGAAGCCGAATGCCCAGCTGCGACCGCCGAAGAAGAAGCGAAGGAGAACGAAGGGGGCTTTGGCCTGCCGCCTGGAGGGGAACCCTGCATCACGGACAGCCAGCTGCAGGTACAGCTGAAGAGCTTCGTGAAAGAAAAGGGCCTGGCGGCCGGGATGGGCGATCTCTATCTGGTGCTGACGCCGCCTGATCTGAACAGCTGTGCCGGCGGCAAGGGGCAGGCGGCGGAATGCACGACGAACTCCTACTGCGCCTACCACAGCGACGTGAAAGGCCTCTCTGAGAGCGAAGACATCGTCTACGCAAACCTGCCATACGGCAAGCGGACCGGCTGCGAAACGCCAGATGAGCCGAACGGCAACCCCGCCGACGACGAGGTGAACCTGATCAGCCACGAGGGCAACGAGGCGATCACCGACCCGCTCGGCGGCGAAGCAGAAGAAGCGGGGGCAGAAGCGAAGATCGGCTGGCTGTCCCTCTCCGGCAACGAGGTCGCCGACCTGTGCACGACGCCGTACTTCGATGATGCGATCGACGTGGGCGAAGAACTCGACGCCTACGGCGCACTGCTCGGTGGCACGCCAAGGGACCGCATCAAGGGCGGTGAACTGGTGGAAGGGCCGGAACCAGGCACCGCCTACAACCAGCTGATCGCAGGCGGGCACTACCTGCTGCAGCGGGAGTGGAGCGACGCGGCGGAAGGGTGCGTGGAGCACGCGCCGCTGCCGACAGCCTCCTTCTCGGTCTCCTCCTCCTCGCCGACGACGGGCGAGGCGCTCACCTTCGACGGCGAATCCTCGAGTGCCGGCGCAGGCAAGCTCGACTACTACGAATGGGAATTCGGGGACGGGTCGAAGGCGAGCGGCAGCGCGATCGCCGAACACACCTACACCTCACCAGGCACCTATGAGGTGAAGCTGACCGTCGCGAACGACAGCGGCGCAGAGGTGAGCGTGACGAAGTCGCTCGAGGTGAGCGTGCCGCCCGCGCCGCAGGTGCGAGAAGTGACGAAGCTGGAAGTGAAGGAAGTGACCAAGACGGTGAGCGTGCCGATGCTGCAGCCGATCGCGCACTTCTCTGCCGCCGGTCTGGCGAGCAGCCTGAAGCTGCCGAACGACGGCAGGACGGTGCCCGCCCTGCCGGCGATCCACCTCGGCAGCGCCTTCTGCCCGCCCGCCTGCGGCCTGAGCGTTCGCGTGCTCGCGCTGCTCGGCGGCAAGCGGCGCAAGGGCACAGATGGCGGCAGGGCGGCGGTGATTGCGACGCTGAGGCGGCGCATCGCCGAAGGGTCGGCGAGCGAGATCCTCCTGCACCTGACCGCTGAGGGCAGGAAGCTGCTGAAGCGCAGCCGCCTGCTGCACGTCCAGGTGACGATCGTGGTCGAAGGACGCGAAGGGGCGAGCTGGACGCTGCGACGGCAGCTGATCCTGACGAGCAGGTCAGCTGCGAAGCGTGCGCGGCGCGCGCGCAGAGCGAGGATGCGAAGATGAGCCTCGCGCGCTGATGATGACTCTCGAGCTCTCCGCGAAGATCGCGCGCATCCCCGACTACCCGGCGGCTGCGCGCTATGGACGGGCAGAGCAGATCGCGATGCTCGCCTCGAACGAGTCACCCTACCCGCCGATCCCCGAGGTGAGGGAGGCGATCGAGCGGGCGATCAGCGGCATCAACCGCTACCCAGACCCCAGGAGCTCCGCACTGCGTTCGAAGCTCTCCGAGCGCTGTGGCGTGCAGGAGGGCAGGATCGCGATCGGCAACGGCTCCTGCGACATCCTGCTCGCCGCAGGCGAAGCGCTGCTCGAGCCGGGGGCAGAGGTGATCTACGCCTGGCCGTCGTTCTCCGTCTACCCGCATCTGGCCGCAGCGAGCGGCGCGAGGGCGATCGCGGTGCCAACCGACGAGGAGGACCGCCACGATCTCGAGGCGATGGCGGAGGAGATCACGGTCGCGACGCGGCTCGTGCTGATCTGCAACCCGAACAACCCGACGAGCACAGCGCTGCCGCTTGCGCAGATCGCAGGCTTCCTTCAGCAGGTGCCCTACGAGGTGTGCGTGATCCTCGACGAGGCCTACTGCGAGTACAACCTGCTCGACGACCCCGATGCCTCGATCGAGCTGCTGGAGGAGCATCCGAACCTCGTGCTGCTGCGCACCTTCTCGAAGGCCTACGGGCTGTGCGGGCTGCGCGTCGGCTACGCCCTCTGCGGGTCAGAGGACCTGCCAAGGGCGGTTGACAAGGTCCGCCAGCCGTTCTTCTGCAACGCGATCGCGGAGGCGGCTGCGACGGAGGCGTTGAACCACCAGGATGTCGTGGCAGAGCGCGTGACGGCGACGATCGCGGAGCGGATCTCAGTGGACGAGCGCCTGCGCGCGCTCGGCCTGCAGCCCGCCGACTCGCAGGCGAACTTCTGCTGGTTCGAGTTGGCTGGGCCGATCAGCGGCGGCCGCGCTGAGCGCAGCGAGCAGGAGCTCGCGCAGGCGGGCAGGCGCGAGGCGGCGACGGTTGAGGGTCTGGCGGGGAGGGGCATCCTCGTGCGCGCCGGCACGAGCCTTGGACGCCCTGGCGCCCTGCGCGTGACCTACGGAACTCGCGAAGAGGACGAGCTGTTCCTCGACGCTCTTGCGAGTCTGCTGTGAGCGGCGAGGTGGGCCCGAGTGGGCGGAGCTCGGTCGCTCGCGCGCGCCTGCCTCTGGACATCGGCCCGCGCGTCTGCTAGAAACAATGCAGCAACCCTGCAGACGACCATGCATGCCTTCCTTCTGACACGCTCTCAGTGCCGCAGGCCGTATCGGTCGTCCCGCCGTGCCTGGCGATTTAGCTAGGCGCTTCGGCCTGCCTTCGACCGTGAGCGGAGGCGCCGCCTGGCCGCACCGGTCCCGAGGGACGAGCGCCGCTTCAGTCGGCTCACGAGATCGCACTGGACATCTCTGTGTGAAAAGGATGAATCGATGATGATCGTGATGAAGGAGACCGCAACTGATGAGCAGATCGAGGCAGTCGCAGCGAAGGTGGAGCGCGCCGGCGCGAGCGCTCACCGCAGCAGGGGCGCCCGCGTGACGGTGATCGGCGCGATCGGCGATGTCGACCAGGACATCGCGATAGGCAGCCTTGGACTCGAGGGCCAGCCAGGGGTGGACAGGGTCGTGCCGATCCTCAAGCCCTACAAGCTCGCCTCATCGCAGTTCAGGCACGGCGAGCGCACCGTCCTTCAGATCGGCGGCGAGAAGGTGGGCGGCGGGCACTTCGCGCTGATCGCTGGCCCATGCACAGTCGAATCGCGCGAGCAGGTGATCGCGACCGCCGAAGTGGTGAAGGAGGCGGGCGCAAGCATGCTGCGGGGGGGCGCCTACAAGCCGCGCACCTCCCCCTACGCGTTCCAGGGGCTCGGTCTGGAGGGCCTGCGGCTGCTCGCAGAGGCGAAGGAGCGTACAGGGCTCCCGATCGTGACTGAGCTGATGGACGCCCGCGATCTCGAGCCTGTGCTGGAGGTCGCCGACGTGATCCAGGTCGGCGCGCGCAACATGCAGAACTTTCCGCTGCTGGCGGAGATCGGACGCTCTGGCCGCCCAGTGCTCTTGAAGCGGGGCCTCTCAGCGACCCTCGAGGAGCTGCTGATGGCTGCGGAGTACGTCCTGAAGGAGGGCAACCCGAACGTGATGCTCTGCGAGCGCGGCATCCGCACGTTCGAGAGCTCCTACCGCACGACCCTCGACCTGCAGGCCGTGCCTGTGCTGAAGGAGCTCTCGCACCTGCCGGTCGTCGTCGACCCAAGCCACGCCGCAGGGCGTCGCTCGCTCGTCGCGCCGATGTCGCTTGCCGCCGCAGCCGCCGGTGCAGATGGCATCATCGTCGAGGTGCATCCAAATCCTGATGAGGCTCTGTGCGACGGCCCCCAGGCGCTGCTCGCGAGCGAGTTCGCCGCCTATGCGGACGCCGTGCACCGCGCGGCGCAGCTTTCAGGGCAGACGATGAGCGTCGGCAGCCTCTGAGCGCGGCGGCCTCGAAGCACTCTGTGAGGATGCCCGCTTGAAGATCGCGATCCTCGGCGTCGGTCTGATCGGCGGATCGATCGGGCTCGCCGCACACCGCGCCGCGGCGCGAGACGAGGCCGGTGGGTCGAGGGGGGGAGGAAGCGTTCACGTCAGCGGGTTCGATCCAGAGCCCGCTGCGCTGGAGGCAGCGCTTGCGCTGGGGGCGATAGACGAGGCCTGCAGTGGGATCGCGGAGGCCGCCGAAGACGCGGAGATCGTCTTTGCCGCGGGCCCGGTGAGCACGCTCGCAGCGAGCGCACGCGCCGCGCTCCTGGCAGCGCGCGGCAGCTGCCTCGTCACCGACGTGGGCTCGACGAAGCGAGGTGTGATGGCGCAGCTGAAGGAGTTCGCGGCGAGCGGCGCCTTCATCGGCGGCCACCCCCTCGCAGGCGCAGAGCTCTCAGGCGTGAAGCATGCGCGCGCCGACCTGTTCGACGGCGCGCTGTGGTGCCTGACGCCGCGAAGCGGCTCCGAGGCGGGCGGAGGGGCCTCACCTCGCAGCGACGGGCCTCAGGTGGGCGGCGGCGGCTCGGAAGCAGGAGGTGGGGAGCAGCGGCGCGCACGGCTGATTGCGACGATCGAGATGCTCGGCGCGCGCCCGCTCGAGCTGCGCGCCGAGGAGCACGACCGCCTGATGGCGGAGGTCTCCCATCTTCCGCACATCCTCGCAAGCCTGTTGATGCACGAGCTCGAGCGCTCAGAGATCGCTGAGCGCCTCGCGGCGAGCGGCCCGAGCTTCATGGACGGCACCCGTGTCGCGGGCTCCGCAAGCGGACTCTGGGCCGACATCTACGCCGCGAACGCCGACATGCTCTGCGCCGCGGTGGATCGTGCGATCAGCGGGCTGGAAGAGGTGAAGGGGATGCTTGCGCGCTGCGAAGCAGATCGGCTCTACGCCTGGCATGAGGCTGCACGGCGGCGCCGCGAGGCGCTGCGAGGCGGCGCTCAGCTCTAGGGTGTGCGTCGTGAACATGCGCTTCGAGCCGGCTTCGCGGCTGCAGGGCACGCTCGTGCCGCCCCCAGACAAGTCGATCTCACACAGGGCCGCGCTGCTCGGTGCGATGAGCTCATATCCGACGCGGATCGTCAACTGCCTCGACGCGGCAGACACACGACGCACGCTTGCAGCGGTGAGCGCCTTGGGCGCGCTCGTGCAGGTGCGCCCAGCAGAGCAGGGAGGGCGGCGAACGGGTTCGAGCACAGGCGCGGCTGCGGGTCGGTCAGCTCGTTCGCAGCCGGCTCGCGCCGTGGCGGGCGCGGCAGCTCGCGGGCGCGGCCTCGAGGTGATCGTGCGCGGCACCGGCCTGCGTGAGGCGATCGAGCCCCCGAAGCCGATCGACGTCGGCAACTCAGGGACGCTGCTGCGCCTGCTGCCAGGCTGGCTTGCCGCGCAGCGCGGGCGTCGCTTCACGATCGATGGGGACGAGTCGATCCGCCGGCGTCCGGTCGACCGGGTGATCGCTCCGCTCGCGCAGATGGGCGCGAGGCTGGAAGCCAGGGAGGGGCGTCTGCCGCCGTTGAGGATCACAGGCTCCCGCCTGCGCGCGATCTCCTGTGAGCTGCCTGTCGCCTCCGCTCAGGTGAAGTCCTGTGTGCTGCTTGCCGCACTGGCGGCCGATGGGGCGACGACGATCGGCGAGCCCGCGCCGAGCAGGGACCACACCGAGAGGATGCTGAAGCGCGCCGGCGTGAAGATCCACCGGTTCGGGCATCACGTCACCGTCGTGAACGTCGATGAGCTCGTGCTCGAGCATGTGACCGTACCCGCCGACCTGAGCTCCGCAGCGTTCATGCTCGTCGCGGCGACGCTGATCGCAGGCTCGCACCTGACGCTGAAGGGAGTCGGCGTGAACTGGACGCGCACCGGGTTCTTGAGGATTCTCGAGAGGATGGGGGCGGCGGTCGAGGTCCCATCGCAGGAGGCGCCCTTCAGCGACCTCGCAGAGCACGAGCCGATCTGCGACCTGCAGGTGCACGCCGCCCCGCTGCACTCGACGGTGATCGAGCCGGAGGAGGTGCCGCTTGCGATCGACGAGCTCCCGCTCGTCGGGCTGCTTGGGTGCTTTGCCGACGGTGAGACCGTCGTCCGGGGCGCGGCGGAGCTGCGCGTGAAGGAGACCGATCGGATCGAGGGCGTCGTCGCAGGGCTCAGTGGACTTGGAGCGCAGATCGAGGGCAGCAGCGACGGCTTCCTCGTGCGCGGCACGGGCGGCCTGCGCGGAGGCGTGATCGATGCGCGCGGCGATCACAGGCTCGCGATGATGGGCGCGGTCGCAGGACTTGCGTCGAAGGAGGGGGTGGAGGTGGTCGGGATCGACGCCGCAGGCGTCTCATACCCGGACTTCGTCACCGACCTGAAGAGGTTGACACGGCGGTGATCGTCGCGATCGATGGTCCCGCAGGCGCGGGCAAGTCGACCGTCGCTGCGGCGCTCGCGAAGCAGCTGAGGTTCGGCTTCCTCGACACGGGCGCGATGTACCGATGCGTTGCGCTCGTCGCGCTCGAGCGGTTCGGCGAGCGCGCGGTGCGCCCTGAGCTCGGCGGCGCGATCGCGAAGCTTGCGGGGAGCCTCGAGATCGAGCTTCTGCCTGATTTTCGGGTGAGCGTCGATGGCGTCGATGTGACAGAGAAGATCAGAACCTCGGAGATCTCTGAGATGGCCTCGACCGTTGCGGCGATCGAGGGCGTCCGCGCGGCGCTGCTCCTCGAGCAGCGGAGCATCATCTCGAGCGGGGACTGGGTTGTCGAGGGTCGCGACGTCGGCACGAACATCGCCCCAGACGCGGAGGTGAAGGTCTTCCTCGACGCCGATCCATCCGTGCGCGCGGGCAGGCGCGCGTCGGAGCTGAGCGCGGATGTGGCGATCGTGGCCGCTGAGCAGGCGCTGCGCGACGCACGCGATGCCGACCGGCACCACGCCCCCCTGAAGGCCGCGGAGGATTCGACGCGCATCGACACGACGAGGATGACCGTTGAGCAGGTGGTCGAGGCGATCGCTGCGCTCGTGCAGGCGCGTATCCGCCGGTGATCGGCGGGGAGGCTCAGAGCGCGGAGCGAGGCGCTCTGCAGGCATACTGAGCGCATGGTCAAGGTCGCGGTGCTCGGCGTTCCGAATGTCGGCAAGTCCTCGCTCATCAATCGGCTGAGCGCTCGGCGCGAGGCAGTCGTGCATGAGCGCCCAGGGGTGACGAGGGACCGCAATGAGCTGCGCTGCGAGTGGAATGGTCGCAGCTTCATGCTGATCGACACAGGCGGGATCGACTTCCGCGACGGCGATCCGCTCGCGAGCTCGATCCGGGACCAGGCGAGGGCAGGACTTGCAGACAGCGACCTCGCCCTGCTCGTCGTCGACGCGAAGGCCGGTCGCCGGCCAGGCGACGAGGAGCTCGCGCACCTGCTGAGGGGGTCGAGGGTGCCTGTGATCGTCGCGGCGAACAAGTGCGACACCGTCGCAGAGCTGCCCCTCGCAGCGGAGTTCTTCAGTCTCGGCCTCGGCGAGCCGATGCCGGTGTCCGCCGCGCAGGGGCTTGGCAGCGGCGATCTGCTCGACGAGATCCTCGCGCGGCTTCCAGAGGAGGATGAGGCGCAGGAGCAGGAGGGGATCCGCCTCGCGGTGCTGGGGCGGCCGAACGTCGGCAAGTCCTCGCTCGTCAACCGGTTCCTCGGTGAGGAGCGGGTGATCGTCTCGGATGCAGCGGGCACGACGCGCGATGCGATCGACACGGAGCTGATGCTCGACGGCAGGCGCCTGACGATCGTCGACACCGCGGGCATGCGCCGTCAGGCGAAGGTCACGGACTCCGTCGAGTACTACACGGTCCTGCGCTCCGTGCGCGCCGCGGAGCGGGCGGACGTCGCGCTCGTGGTCTGCGAGGGCAGCGCAGGCGTGACCTCGCAGGACATGCGGATCGCCCAGCTGGCGATGAGGGCGGGGTGCGCGACCGCGCTCGTGCTGAACAAGTGGGATCTCTACGAGGGCAGCGAGCAGGACCTGCGCGCGCAGAGGCTCGCGGTGCAGGGCAAGCTGCGACTGCGCCCGAAGGTGCTGACGGCGAGTGCGCTGAGCGGCCGCAACGTGAGCCGCCTGCTGAACGAGGTGCTGTGGCTGGGCGAGCGGATGGCGAGCAGGATCCCCACCCCTGAGCTGAACCGCTTCCTCGGCGAGCTCGTCCAGGAGCGCTCCCCTCCGGTGGGCGCCAGACGCGGCGCCTCCGGCCACCGTCTGAAGCTGCTCTACATGACCCAGATCGAGCGCAATCCGCCGCGATTCGCCGTGCAGGTGAGCTCGCGCGCGCGGGTGACGCGCGAGTACGCCTACTTCCTGGAGAACCGCCTGCGCAAGCGGTTCGGGATGGATGGCGTGCCGCTCGTCGTCGACTTCGTCGAGCGCGGCGGCAGCCGCAGGCGCGCAGGCACGTCACCGGTGCGGACGCAGCGCAGATAGACTGGCGCAGATGGCGGCAGCGATCTTCAGGCAGCGGGCGGAGCGGACGGCGGGCAGATGAGCGGGCATTCCGACAGCGAGTTCCTGTTCACATCGGAGTCGGTGACCGAGGGCCATCCGGACAAGATCGCCGATCAGATCTCCGATGGAGTGCTCGACGCCGTCCTCGCGGAGGACCCATACGGCAGGGTCGCGTGCGAGACGATGGTGAACACGGGGCTGATCGTCGTCTCTGGGGAGATCTCGACGGACACCTATGTCGACATCCAGGAGATCGCGCGGGAGACGGTGCGCAGGATCGGCTACACAGACGCATCCTTCGGCTTCGACTGCGAGACCTGCGCGGTCATCAACGCGATCGACAAGCAGTCGCCCGACATCGCCCAGGGCGTCGACGCGTCCCGCGAGAGCAGACAGGACGCCGGGGTCGCGGATGAGCTCGATCTCGCGGGGGCGGGCGACCAGGGGATGATGTTCGGATACGCGACGAACGAGACGCAGGAGATGATGCCTCTGCCGATCTCGCTCGCGCACAAGCTCGCCAAGCGCCTCGCAGACATCCGCAAGTCGGAGGTCGTCCCCTACCTGCGGCCAGATGGCAAGACTCAGGTGACGGTCCGCTATCGCGACGGCAGGCCCGTCGCGATAGAGAAGGTGCTCATCTCCACCCAGCACGCCGACGGGGTCGACGTCGAGCGGCTGATCAAGCCTGATCTGTTCGAGCACGTGCTGAGGCCAGTCCTGCCGGCCGAGCTCTACGACGAGCGGAAGCTCCTGCAGAACTTCCTCGTGAACCCGACGGGGCGGTTCGTGATCGGCGGTCCGATGGGCGACTGCGGGCTGACGGGGCGCAAGATCATCGTCGACACCTACGGCGGGATGGCGCGGCACGGAGGCGGCGCGTTCTCCGGCAAGGATCCGTCGAAGGTCGATCGCTCCGCGGCGTATGCGGCGCGGTGGGTGGCGAAGAACATCGTCGCGGCGGGGCTCGCCGACCGGGTCGAGGTCCAGGTTGCCTATGCGATCGGGGTCGCGAGGCCGGTCTCGCTGATGATCGAGACCTTCGGAACCGAGCACATCGCGAAATCGGCGATCGCTGCGCTCGTCGAGCAGCACTTCGATCTGCGCCCAGGTGCGTTCAGGGAGCGCCTGCGCCTGCATCGGCCGATCTACCAGAAGACCGCCGCCTATGGACACTTCGGTCGTGAGGAGGAGGACTTCACCTGGGAGCACACCGACGTCGCAGAGCAGCTGCAGGAGGCGGCAGGCACGCGCCCGCAGGCGAGCTCCGCAGCGCTCGGCGCCGGGGCGCAGGCGGTGCCCTCCACGGTCGGTCCCGTGGCCTCTGCATCCGGCGCCGTGACCTCTGCATCCGGCGTCTGAGCCGAGTTGGACGCGGCGATCGCGAAGGTCCAGCCGCTGGCGAGCGCGCGGACGGTGCGCGGACCGTTCGACTACGAGCTGAGCGGACCGCTGCGGCAGACCGTCGATGTCGGCTCGCTTCTGCTCGTGCCGTTCGGCGGCAGGCAGCTGCTCGGCGTCGTTGTCGCGCTTGCGCAGCACAGTGAGGTCGACGCGCACCGTCTCCTTCAGCCTGTGCGCGAGCTGAACCTCAGCGTCCCCGCCGATCTGGTCGCGCTCAGCGACTGGATCGCAGCGGAGTACTGCTCGACCGTCGCTCGCTCGCTGCGCCTCGTGCTGCCGCCCGCGATCACGAGGGGGCAGCGCAACGGGCGCCCCCGCGCGTTGAAGGCGCAGCGGCCGACCCACGAGAGCGTCGGTGTGCTGCGCGGGCGGCCTGAGACGCTGACTGAGGACCAGGCCTGCGTGCTTGCGCAGCTGCGGAGCGCGATGCGCTCGCGCGCCCCGCAGCAGATCCTGCTGCATGGGGTGACGGGGTCCGGCAAGACGGAGGTCTATCTGCAGGCAACCTCGGAGGCGCTCGCAAGTGGGCGGGGTGCGATCGTGCTCGTGCCTGAGATCTCGCTGACGCCGCAGACGACGAGCCGCTTCATCGCGCGCTTCGGTGAGACGGTCGCGGTGATGCACTCGCAGCTGAAGCCCTCCGAGCGGCGCGAGGAGTGGCGGCGCCTGCGCACCGGGCAGGCGAGGATCTGCGTCGGCCCACGCTCCGCGGTGTTCGCTCCGATCGACTCGCTCGGCTTGATAGTGCTCGATGAGGAGCACGACGCCTCCTACAAGCACGAGGGCGATCCTCGCTACGATGCGAGGGAGGTTGCAGCCATGCGAGCGAGCACGAGCGGTGCGCTGCTGATCGCCGGCAGCGCGACCCCGCGGCCAGAGAGCATGCACGCAATGAGCGTGCTGCGCCTGAGCAGCCGCGTCGACGGTCGCAGCCTGCCGCCTGTGCGGGTGCTCGACATGCGGGGGCACTCTGGCCGTCTGCACCCGAGGAGCGTCGAAGCCCTCGCGAAGACGCGGCAGGCGCAGGGCAAGGCGATAGTGCTGCTGAACCGCCGCGGCTGGTCGAGCTTTCTCTCCTGCCGCGCCTGCGGCAGGGTGTGGCTGTGCCCAGAATGCGACGTTGCGCTCGTGCTGCATCGGGCCGCTCGGCGCCTGAGCTGCCATCACTGCGGCCACAGCGCGCCGGTGCCGCAGCGCTGCGATTGCGGCTCGAGCACGCTTGCCCGACATGGCCTCGGCACCGAACGTCTCGCACACGACCTCGATGCCGTGCTCGGCGATGCCCTCCGGTTCCCGGTCTTCAGGCTCGACGCGGACACCGCTCGCGCCGGCGGCGCAGAGGTGCTCTCCGAGTTCGAACGGGCGAGGGCGGGGATCCTCGTCGGCACTCAGATGGTTGCGAAGGGGCACGATTTCTCTGATGTCGCTCTCGGCATCGTGCTCGATGCAGACGCGACGCTGCGGTTTCCAGACTTCAGGGCAGAGGAGCGCACCTTCGCGCTGATCGCACAGCTCGCCGGCCGCGTCGGCAGAGGCGGCGACGGGGAGGTGCTCGTGCAGACGATCGATCCTGGCGCGCGCGCGATCCAGCATGCGGCCGCACACGACAGCGACGGGTTCATCGCAGGCGAGCTGGCGCGCCGGCGGGCGCTGCGCTACCCGCCGTACTCGCACCTGATCAGGGTGATCTGCGGATCCGAGAGCGCAGAGCAGGCCTCAGGGGCCTGTGCCGCGCTGGCGCGGCAGCTGACGAGCCTGCGGCAGGAGGGCACGACGATCCTCGGGCCGGCGTCGCTTGCGAAGCTTCGCGGACGGCAGCGCAGTGCGATCGTGCTGAAGGCATCTGAGCGGCGGCGAGCTGTGCAGGCCGTCGAGCGGGTGCTGCTCGAGCTGAGCCGCAGCCGCGCGCACGAGGGGGTGAGCTTTGCCGTCGATGTCGACCCGCAGTAGCAGGCAGGCGCGGCATCATCTGCTCTGCCTCCGGGTATCCACCGACTGGGGCAG
>JAJYUP010000005.1 GCA_021792455.1 Actinomycetes bacterium
GGCGACGGTGATGGTGACGAGCTCGACCGGCGCCTTCTCGAACGCTGTGCCCCTGAAGATATCCTCGACGGGATCGCTTGCGATCTCCCTCGCCTCCCCGTCCTCAGGGAAGGTGACCGAAGGGCAGAAGGTGACGATCACAGGCAAAGAACTCGGCTCCCCAGGGTGGGTGAGCCTGATCGACGCAGGGGTCTCGTGGGGGGCACCCTCAGACGCGGCGAGGCTGCCGATCGACTCCTGGTCCACCAACGCAGAAGGGGTGACGAGCATCACCTTCACGATGCCAAGCCCGCAGGGGCCGGCAAACGAATGGCAGCTGATCCCGAGCACGACCGCGACGATCGCTGTGACGAGCGAGGCGTGGAAGGTGTCGAACACCCTGAGCCTCACCGTCGAGCCGACGGGCTCGATCCCGCTGCTGTCGATCTCGCCGGCAGACCCAGAACCTGGGCAGGCGGTGACGCTGACCGGCTCAGGGTTCGGCGCGACGCAGGGATCGGGCTATGTGACCCTGATCGACAACGGGGTCTCCTTCGGGGCGCCGAACGACGCCGCCGCCCTGACGATAGGCGAATGGCAGACCGACTCCACAGGCACCTCGACGATCGTCTTCGACATGCCATCCTCGAGCGGAACCTGGCACCTCACACCAGGCACGACCGCGACGCTGTTCGTGACGAGCGCAGCTGGCGCGGTCTCCAACGAGATCTCCTTCACGGTCCCGTAGCCCTTCACGGTCCCGCAGCGGGGCGGGCAGAGGATGCACTCCGCGGCGCGGAGGCTGGAGTCCGCGCTCGCCTGCAGATATGTATCCTCACGCCACACATGTTGCGAAGTCAGATCTGCATCGATGATCAGCGCAGGCGGCGGATCGCGGGGGGATGTGGCGATCCCGGCATGGAGGGTGTGCGCTGAGCGGGCTCCGTCGCGCGCCTGGTCGGCTCTGCGGCGGGTTCCGCGCTCCTTTGCGCGCGGAGCTGCGGTCTGCTGCCGCGGCGGCGGCGATCGCGTGTGCGGCCGGGGTGATCTGCGCGGGGGCGGGCGCGGCTCAGGGCATCGCCGCCCGCTCCGAGGCAGCCCGCAGCGCCGCTGCCGAGCATGCCGTCGTGAGCTCCTCAGCCTCCGCCGCGCCCCAGCTGGCGGCCACCGTGCTGCCGCACCCAAGCGCCTCGGTCACCTCCGTCGCCGGCCTCTCCTGCCTCTCGGCGAGGCTCTGCTTCGCAGTCGGCACCGCGACGATCATCCATGGGCGCAGCGCCCTGACCTCGAACACGGGGCTGATCTGGCGCTACGACGGCAGCTCCTGGAGGCTGCTCGACCGACTCCGCATACCGCAGAGCAGCCTTGCCGGCATCTCATGCAGCTCCGCCTCCTTCTGTTTGGCCGTCGGGCGCGCGGGCAACCCGGAGTCCGTCACCCTTGCACTGCGCTGGAACGGGCACACCTGGTCGCGCGCAAGCGCGGCGAGCCCTGCCTCGAGCGGCAACGGCGACGCCCTCGCCTCCGTCGCCTGCCCCTCGCGCGGAAGCTGCTTCGCGGTCGGCGGCATCAATCTCGGCGAGGCGAGCGCGGGCCTGCCCAACGTCCTGCTCGAGCACTGGGGCGGGAGGCGCCTGAGCGTCGTCAAAGCGCCTGACGCGGGCCTGCTCTCGATCGCCTGCGCTGGGAGCAGGGACTGCTGGGCCACGACCTACCCGCCTGGCGCGCAGGTCGAAACCAACGAGATCGAGCACTTCAACGGGCACAGCTGGTCGACCGTGAAGCTGCCGGTCTCGATGAGCGGCGGGGAGCCTGGGATCAGCTGCCGCACGAGCGCGGCCTGCTGGATCGTCGGCGACCGCAACGTGAACGGCCTGATCCCAGTGGCGGTCCACCTGGTCCACGGCGCCTGGCGCAGCACCCCGATGCAGATCCCCCGCTACCCGGACGTCACACTGCAGGGGATCGACTGCGCCTCGTCAACCGACTGCTTCGCCGTCGGAGCCAACGAGATCGTCGGTCCCGGCATCACGAATCCCTCGAGCCAGGAACCCTTCGCCGAGCAGTGGAACGGCTCTGTCTGGCAGAGGGTGAACGTCGTCGGGGCGGGCAGCGCCTATCTTGCCGCGGTTTCATGCACGAGCGATGGCTTCTGCGTCGCCGGCGGATCGCAGCAGCGAGGCGCAAAGAGCGTGCCGATCGCAGCTGTCGCCAGGTGAGGCGGCGTGATGCGGGGCGGCTGAGCTGAGGCGGCTGGCGCCGGTGCGAGAGAGCGCGCCGCGCAGAGGACGTGGCGGCTGAGAGGCCTGATCGCCGCTGCGGTGATCCTGATGCAGGCCATCAATGCGGGCGTGATGCCCACTCTGCTCACGAGGAGGCCTGATCGCCGCTGCGGTGATCCTGATGCAGGAGTGTCACCCGATCGGGAGTGCTGGCCGATCGTCCAGTGCCCTTCGCGTCTGCACCGGCCGATCGGATGGCCCGGCGCGCGCACCTGTCCCTTACAGTCCGGCCGATGCCCACATTCGCGGCGAGCCCGCCAAGCACCTCTGAGCCTCCCGCCGTCAAGCCTCCCTCTCGAGCCTCACTGCGAGCGCTCCTGCCGAGGACCGCGCGAGAGCGCCTCTATGAATGGCACCCTGGACGTGCGCGCAGGTGGCGCAGGTATCCTGGCCTCCAGCATCTGCAGGTCCACGGGCAGGCGGTGCTCACCTTCGACGACGGGCCAGACGAAGACGCGACGCCGGCGGTCTTGGATGCGCTCGAGCGCGCAGAGCTGAAGGCGACGTTCTTCGTGCTTGGCAGCCAGGTCGATGCGCACCCTCATCTCGCGAGGGAGATCGTCGCGCGCGGCCACGAGCTTGGTCTGCATGGCCACCGCCACGAGCGCCACGACCGCATCGCTCCTGATCTCAGCCGGGAGGATCTCGCGCGCGGCTTCCACACGATCGCTGATCTGACCGGGGTGCGATGCCGTTGGTTTCGGCCTCCCTACGGGAAGAGCTCGCCAGCCGCCCAGCAGGCGTGTGCGGAGCTCGGAATGCAGGTGGTCTACTGGTCGGCGTGGGGCCTGGACTGGGAGGATGTCGGCGTTGCGCGCATAGTCGAGGTCGCACGCGGGCAGCTCGATCACGGCTCGATCCTGCTGCTGCACGACTCCGCATGCTGCGCGCGCCGGCGAAGTGCGATGCCGACTGCGGAAGCGATACCGCTCATTGCTCAGCATGCGCGATCCCGCGGCATCGCGCTCGTCTCGCTTCGAGAAGCGGTGAGCGCGGGCGCGATGTCGCCTGCATAGCGGGAGGGCTCGAACGCGCGCCATCCCAGCCGCGTGAGCAGGAGGGCTCATCTGCCGAGGCTGTCCGGCGACATATCCAAGCGTGTATAATTGTCTGCGTGGATGTCGGTGTTCTCCTCCAGCAGGCCCGCCGCGCAGCGCGCCTCACGCAGTCTGAGCTCGCGGCTCGGGCGCGCACGACCCAGCCGGCGATCGCCTCATACGAGAGGCGTGCGAAGACGCCGTCGATCGCGACGCTTGCACGGCTGCTCGACGCCTGCGGGCACGAGCTCGTGGTGCAGGCGCGGCCGAAGATCCGGCGCGGCGCGCTGTCACTGCGGGAAGTAGGTGAGCAGCTGCGCGAAGAGCTCGGCGAGGAGGGGGCCCTCGACGCAGAGGTCGAGAGGGACGCGCTGCGGCTGATCTTCGGCTTCGCCGACGACTTCAGGGGATCCTCGCTCCCCGGCAAGATCTCCTTGATCGAGCAGGAGCCGCCGCTCACCGGTTCGAGTCGTCTCGACGCGGCTTTGGCTGGCACCGCGGAGCTGTTCGCGCGCGAGGCGGCGATCGCAGCGCCTGGGTGGGTGGAGGCGCCGAGCCGCTTCGCCGAGCCGTGGTGGTTCGTCTCGAGCAGGCCGGCGTTCGACGCATACACGCTCGCTCACACCCCTGCGGTGTTCGCGCGCCACGGTGTGTTCATCGCCCGCGAGGTCTTCGACCGTGTCTGAGAGGCGGCCCGTCATGCGGCTCGATCGGGCAGGCATCCTGCAGGCGCTGCGAGCCCTCGGGGCGGAGCTGAGCAGCCGGGGGATCCGCGGCGAGATGTTCGTCGTCGGCGGCGCCGCGATGGCGCTCGCGTACTCCTCGCGCCGAGTGACGAGGGACATCGACGCCGTGTTCGAGCCGAAGAGCGCGATCTATGAGGCGGCCGCTGAGATCGCCGAGCAGCTCGGCCTGCCTGACGACTGGCTGAACGACGCCGTCAAGGCGTTCATGCCCGGCAGGGACGAGGGCGCGCTGCCGATTCCCGAGATCGAGGGGATCGAGGTCACGACCGCCTCCGCCTCCTACCTGCTTGCGATGAAGCTGATCGCGATGCGTTTCGGCGAGGACGAGGAGGACATCGAAGTGCTGCTCCGCGAGTGTGGCATCGACACCGTCGAGCAGGCACTGTCACTGCTGAGGCGCCTGTACCCGAGACGAGAGCCGCCGCTGAAGACGAGGCTGTTCCTGGAAGAGCTGCTGGAGGGTGGCCAGCGCTCGCCGTGACACCGCTGAGCTCCATCCGCACCCCGCCGGCCACCGGCAACGACCACGCAACCCATGGACGCGCTCCCTCCACATCAGTAGGAGCGCGGCAGGCCGAGCACGTTCTGGGCGAGGAACGCGAGCACCATGTTCGTCGAGACGGGGGCGACCTGGTAGAGACGGGTCTCGCGGAACTTGCGCTCGATGTCGTACTCCCGCGCGAACCCGGCGCCTCCGTAGGTGTCCAGGCAGACGTTGGCCGCCTGCCAGGAGGCGTCTGCGGCGAGCAGCTTCGCCATGTTCGCCTCCGCAGCGGCGCTGTGGCCGGAGTCGTAGAGGGATGCGGCGCGCCTGCGCATCAGGTCGGCCGCCTCTATGCGGGCGTGCGCCCACGCGATCGGGAACGCGACGCCCTGGTTGCTGCCTATCGGACGCCCGAAGACCACGCGCTCGCGCGCGTGCGCGACGGCGCGCTCTATGAACCAGCGGCCGTCGCCAACGCACTCCGCCGCGATCAGGATGCGCTCTGCGTTCATCCCGTCGAGGATGTAGCGGAAGCCCATCCCCTCCTCTCCGACCCTGTTCTGCGCCGGGACGAGCAGGCCGTCGATGAAGACCTCCGTCGTGTTGTGGTTCATCATCGTCTCGATCGGGACGATCCGCAGCTGCTCTTCGGGCACCTGCCGCAGGTCGACGATGAACGTCGAGAGCCCATGCCAGCGGCCGCGGCTCTCCTCGGGCTCGGAGGTTCGCGCCAGCAGCAGCATGAGATCCGAGTACAGGGCCCGCGAGGTCCAGATCTTCTGGCCGGAGATCACGTAGTGATCACCCTGCCTGCGCGCGCGCGTGCGGATCCGCGTCGTATCGAGCCCTGCATCCGGCTCGGTCACCCCGAAGGCCTGGAGGCGCACGCGCCCAGAGGCTATCTCCGGCAGCCACTGCTGCTTCTGCTCCTCGCTGCCGTGGCGAAGGAGCGTCCCCATGATGTACATCTGGGCGTGGCAGGCCGCCGCGTTGGCACCTGCGCGTTGAATCTCCTCGAGGATCACCGCCGCCTGCGATATCGCCAGCCCCGCCCCTCCATACCGCTCCGGAATCAGCGCACCAAGCCACCCAGCGGCGGTGAGCGCCTCGACGAACTCGCGTGGATAGGCGGAGCGCCTGTCCACATCACGCCAGTACTCATCGGAGAACCGCTCGCACAGCGCGCGCACGCCCGCTCGAATCTCCTGCTCGCTCACGGCTGCATCCTCGCTCATCGCACCTCCGACGGGATCGGAGGGCCTGCTCACGGGGTGAGCACGATCTTCAGTGCCTCGCGACGGTCATAGATCGCGTAGGCCTCAGGGGCCTCGTCGAGCGGCATGTGGCGTGAGACGAGCGGGCTGGGGTCGAGGACCCCTGCTGCCATCATCGCCAGCACGCGGTCGACGTGTCCGATCACGTTCGCTTGGCCCCCCCGCAGCGTGATCGCCTTCAGCCACAGCAGTCCGAGATGGACCTCCGCCCGCTCCGCATAGACGCCGATCGCCTGGATCGCGCCGCAGTCACGGGTCATCCGGATCGCGCTCTCCAGCGCACGCGCATCGCCGACGGCCTCGATGCAGACGTCGACTCCGCGCCCTGCCGTCGCCGCGCGCGCTGCGGCGCGCGGATCCTGCTCGGTGAGGTGGACCGCCTCCGCTCCGAAGGATCGGGCGAGCTCCAGGCGCGACTCGACGGCATCGACGGCGATCACGTGGGCTGCGCCGGCGGCCTTGGCGATCTGAACGGCGCACAGCCCCACCGGCCCGAGTCCGAGCACGGCGACGACGTCGCCTGGACGCATCCCGCTCGCGTCGACCGCGTGGAAGCCGGTTCCCATCACATCCCCGGCGAACAGCGCCGCCTCCGCGCTCATCCCCTCCGGCACCTTGCGCAGCACGAGGTCCGCGTGGGGGACGAGCGCCATCTCCGCCTGGGTTCCCTGCAGCGATCCGAGGGTGGAGCCGTGGCCGAAGGTGCGCGATTCCACGCAGCGCTGGTACTCACCGCGCATACAGTGAAAGCACGAACCACACGCCGTCTGGAAGCAGCCGAGCACTCGGTCTCCGACGGCCACGCTGCGGACCTGCTCACCGGTCGCCACGACGGTGCCGACGTACTCGTGGCCGAGGGTGAAGCCCTGCTCGACCCTCACGCGTCCATGGTAGATGTGCAGGTCCGAGCCGCAGACGCCACTTGCCTCGATGCGAACGATCGCGTCCCCGAGATCGACCAGCTCCGGCTCGGGCCGCTCTTGAACAGTCACCTCTCCTGGGCCTTGGAAGGTCAGGGCACGCATTGGATGGGCCACTATAGCCGATCGATATGCTGCGTTTCCGTGCGATCAATCGTCCGCTCCCCCAGCGCATCGCGGCCGCATGGCCGAGGCCGGACGCCGCCCACCCGGCGGGACCGCACGTCTGCTCGCAACCGCGTTCGAGCAGCGTCGCATCGATCGGTTCGGTGCCCGCGCGGCTCGCGCTCCGATCGGAGGAGGGGGTCTGAGTGCGCGTAGCGGTCGTCGGCGCTGGCCTGATGGGCGCGCAGATCGCTTGCGAGTATGCGCTTGGGGGCTATCCGGTGCTCGCGCTGGCTCGTGACGGTGATCGGTTGCAGCAACGCATCGAGGTGGCGCTCGAGCTCCTGCGCGAACATGGGTTGCGAACGCCTGAGCAGATCGACCGAGCTTCTGGACTGATCGAGCTGAGGGCAGGGGACGCCACGGTCGAGCACATGGATCTGGGGGTGAAGATCGACCTGCTCGTGGAGTCCCTGCCGGAGGATCTCGAGCTGAAGGCGAGGGGGCTGCGCGCACTGGCCTCCAGCCAGCCTGAGGCGCTGATCGCGACGAACACCTCCTCGATCTCGATCAGGACGCTGACGGAGGCTGCCGGCCTTCGTGGGCGTCTGATCGCCACCCACTACTGGAACCCGCCGCTGCTCATGCCCCTCGTCGAGGTGCTCGCCGCCGATGGGACCCCAGAGCGTGCCCGCGATCGAGTGGTCGAGATGCTTCTGAAGATCGGCAAGAGGCCGGTTCTGCTCAACCGCGAGGTTCCGGGGCTGCTGTGGAACAGGCTGCAGGCAGCGCTGCTGCGTGAGGCGCTGTGGCTCGTCGAGCAGGGTGTCGCCACGCCGGCGGCGGTCGATGAGGTCGTGCGCGACGGCCTCGCGCGGCGCATGCGGCTGACGGGGCCGTTCGAGACCGTGGCTCTCGGCGGAGTTGCCACCTTCGAGGCGATCGCCGCCAACCTCTTTCCGACACTGTCAGACGCGGAGTCCGCCGTCAGTCTCGGAACTCACCTGCCCGTCGACCCGGCGCAGCTGGCCGCGCTGCGCAAGAGCCGCGAGCGGGCACTCGCCCGCGAGCTGCTCGAGGAACGCGAGGGCGCCCACCGCCGGAAGGACTGAGTGCGGACGCTGCGGTCGGCGCGCGCGGGGCTGCGGTTGACGCGCGCGGGGCTGCGGTTGACTTGATCGCCTGGTCGTCTATTCTATACCGATCGGTCGGTATGACACGTCGGCCAGTCGGCCGGCGTGAGCCATTCAAGCCACGCGCGCAGGGAGGAGCAGCTGATGAGCCGAGATCCCAGACACGACATCCTCTTCGAGCCGGTCCGGCTCGGTTCGAAGACGATGCCAAACCGCTTCTACCAAGCCCCCCACTGCACGAGCTTCGGGGTCGAGCTGCCAGGGGCGCAGGCGTACCACAGGGCTGTGAAGGCCGAGGGGGGATGGGGTGCGGTGAACACCGAGTTCTGCTCGGTGCATCCATCCTCCGACTCCCGTCCGCTCGTCTCTGCACGTCTTTGGGACGAAGATGACGTCCGCCGCCTCTCGGCGATGACGGAGCTCGCTCACGAGCAGGGCGCTCTTGCCGGCGTGGAGCTGTGGCACGGCGGGTGCGTGGCCGGGAACCTCGAGACGCGCCTGCCCGCCCGCAGCGTCAGCCAGCTGACCGACGAGAGCCTGTACTCCACGAGCTGCTACGAGCTCGACAAGGCTGGAATCCGAGAGGTGCAGGGTTACTACGTGGAAGCGGCGAAGCGGGCGCGCTCCGCGGGCTTCGACATCATCAACATCGAGGGTGCGGAGTGCGGCGCGATCACCCAGCACTTCCTGATGGCGAAGTTCAACCATCGCACCGACGAGTACGGCGGCAGCTTCGAGAACCGGGCCCGCTTTTGGATCGAGACGATCGACCGCGTGCGTGAGGCGGTCGGCGACGATCTCGCGATCACTGCGCGGCTGTGCGTGGACACGCTCAACGACAGCCCGCTTGGCATCAGGGCAGCTGAGGAGGGCTACGGGTTCATTGCGCTCGCCGACCATCTCGTCGACTTTTGGGATCTTCAAGCCGGCGGTTGGGTGGCCGCCGAATGGGCGGGAGATGACGCGGTCGCCTCACGGTTCGCGGGGGAGTTCAGCCACCGCGAGTACATCGCCGCCGCACGCACGGCCACTCGCAAGCCGGTGACGGCGGTGGGCCGATTCACGAGCCCCGACACGATGGCACAGGCGATCCGCTCGGGGGTGATCGACATCATCGGGGCAGCGAGGCCGACGATCGCCGATCCGTTCCTTCCCCGAAAGATCGAAGAAGGACGCTACGAGGAGATTCGGGAGTGCATCGGGTGCAACATCTGCGCGGCCCGCTTCCCGCTGGGCGTGCAGATCATCTGCACCCAGAATCCGACCGTGGGAGAGGAGTACCGTCGCGGCTGGCATCCCGAGCGTCTGCCACCTGCACGGGAGCCCGACAAGGGCGTGCTCGTGATCGGAGCGGGTCCCGCCGGGATGGAGTGCGCGATGATCCTCGGCAAGCGGGGCATGGACAAAGTCCATCTCGTCGACGAGCGTTCGACTCTCGGCGGAAGGCTCCGCGAAGTCGCCGCCTATCCGCACCTCGCCGAGTGGGCGCGGGTGATCGACTATCGGCATGTCCAGCTGAGCAAGCTGTCCGGGGTCGAGGTGATCCTCAAGCGCAGGCTCGCAGTCGAGGAGGTGCTCGACTACGGGGCGCAGATCGTGGTCGTCGCGACGGGCGCACGGTGGCGATCTGACGGCTTCAACGGCCCGACCCAGACGCCGATTCCCGGCGCCGGGCAGCGGTTCGTGCATACGCCCGAGCAGGTGCTGGCGGCACGTGGCGAGATCGAGGGAGAGCGAGTCCTCGTCTACGACACCGATGGCTATTTCACCGCGGTGGCGATGGCGCAGATGCTCAGGCGTGCAGGCAAGCAGGTCACCGTTGTGACGCCCTTTGCCAACTTCGCCCAATACATGTTCCTCACGGGGGAGGCCTTCCGGGTGAACCGCGAACTGCGCGCCGAAGGCGTCGAGATCCAGCCGGCCTGCATCCTCTCCTCGATCGAGGAGGGCGGGCACCTGACAGGCCACGGAATCTGGTCGCCGCAGCCCCTTCGCTGGCATGCCGATGCGGTCGTGCTCGTCACGCAGCGGGAGCCCTGTGACGAGCTCTACCGTGCGCTGATCGCTGATCCTGAGCGACTTCGCCAGGAGAGCATCGAGGCGGTCTACAGGATCGGCGACTGCGTCAGTCCGCGACTGATTGCGGACTGTGTGTTCGACGGGCACCGGCTGGCCCGGGAGATAGACGACGAGGACCCCTCGAGGCCGCTGCCGTACGTGCGCGAGGTGCCGTCGGCTCCGTCGGTGCTGCCGCGAGTCGGCGCAATGGGCCAGCTGTGAGGGCGCTTCGCCACGCTGACGCATGTCCGGCGAGCGAGGGCGGAGGGGAAGCGTGATCGACCATCAGAGCGGGCCGAAGAGAGACGGGAACAACGCCAACGAAGACCAACGTCTGCGCCCAGTGTGACGCAGCCGAGAGAGGAGCAGCTCATGTCCACAACCGAGACGACACCGCTCAAGCAGCACGTGTCCGATGCGCCAGTCGAGCCTGTGCCGATCCCCGAGCAGGATGTGATCGCAGGATCGCCCCGGTCGGCGATGACGATCCTCTGGCGCTCGCACGACGGCAGGCTTTACAACGGCGTCTGGCACTGCACGCCGGGCATCTTCATGCTCACGCACCCCGCAGAGACGATCTGCGTGGTGGAGGGTCGCGTCACGATCACTCCGCAGGGCGGCGATCCCCTCGAGCTCGGGCCAGGCGATCTCGCGTTCATTCCGGAGGGGACCGTCGCCCGCTGGGAGGTGCACGAGACGATCAAGAAGGCCTTTCACTCCCACGACTCGACTGGAACGATGCTTGGTCCGCTGGGATGAGGCAGGCGTGCACGGGCGGCGCGCGTGCTGTCGGGGCAATCAGCCGATGTCGCGGCCTCCCACATGCGCGGCGGCCGTGAAGGCCGTGAGGGCCGTGAACGCTGTGGGCTCCGTGAGCGCCGTGCGCTCCGTGAGCGCCGTGGGCGCCGTGAGCGCCGTGGGCGCCGTGGGCGCCGTGGGCGCCGTGGGCGGAAAGCGGCGGCTCAGCCGGTGGGTGCGGGCGCGTCCCGGTGGCGCGGATACTCATGCACCGAGACGAGTCGCACGTGACCTTCGAGCGCCTTGTAGGAATGGGGCCGGTCGGCGCGGAAGCTTATGAGGTCACCCGGATGAAGCGTCTCTGCGAATACGTCGGTGCGGATCTCAACTGTGCCTTGAGCGACCACGATGTGCTCGAACAGCCCAGCGAAGTGACCATCCGAGCGCCTGATCGCCCCTTCCTGAAGCATCAGCGTGTAGATCTCGATCGCGCCACCGCCGCTCCGGGTCAGCATGTGTCGCACGATGAGTCCGCCCTGGCCCTTGCCGGCGCGGTCGATTGCCACGATCGCACCGTCGTCGTCGCGGACAACCGTGAGCTCCGCGTCGGTCGGCTCGTCGTGGAAGAGGCTTGCGAACGGGACGTTGAGCTCGGACGCCAACGCCCATATCGTGTCGATCGAGGGGTTGGCGCGGCCGCGCTCGATCAGCGAGACCGTCGACTTGGCCACGCCGGCACGCTCGGCGAGCGCAGAGATCGTGAGCCCGCGCGTCAGGCGCCAACGGCGCAGATTGCGAGCTATCGGCTTGCGCGGCGTTTCCATCGTGGCATTTCTACAGCATCGCGCTCGGCCGATCTCGCACGGGCGACGCCTGATAGGTTATATACGCTTTCCGTTTCATATAGCGAACGCCTGTGGAATCGATGACCGAGCTCGTCATACCAGTGGATGCGTGGGGGCGCATCGAGAACATCTACCGTCAGCGGACGCCGCGCTCGGCGGCGGCGATGGCGCGGGCACGACGCGTGATGGTCAGGGGCATCACGCGCGGCTGGGGCTACCACCGGCCCTACCCGATGGTCGCCCACCGAGGCGAAGGGCCGTATCTGATCGACATCGACGACAACCGCTATGTCGATCTGGTCAACAATGGCCTGAGCCTGATCCATGGGCACGCCTTCCCGCCGGTCGTGGAGGCGCTTCAGGCTGCGGCACAGCGAGGCTCAGGCTGGCTGGTCGCATCTGAGGAGCAGATCGCGTTGGCGGAGATGCTCTGCGACCGGATCGCCGCGTTCGAGCGTGTCCGCTTCACCAACTCGGGCACAGAGTCGGGAATGCTGGCCGTGAAGGTGGCGCGCGCCGCGACAGGGCGACCGGCGGTGCTGAAGGCAATAGACGGATTTCACGGCTCATACGACGATCTCGAGGTTGGACTCTACGAGCGACCTGAGATCCCTGGCCGCGTCTACCTCGGCCGCTTCGGAGAAGCGGCGTCTTTCGAGCAGCAGCTCGAAGCGCATGGCGAGAGCATCGCGGCGGTGGTGCTCGAGCCGCTGATGTTCAGTGGGCTCGTGAGGACGGCACCAGCCGGATTCCTGCTGCGAGTCCAGGAGGCGGCCCGAGCAGCGGGGGCCCTGTTCGTGCTCGACGACTGTCTGATGCTGCGGCTCGCACCCGGCGGCTCTGCTGAGCGCTACGGCCTCGCGCCGGACCTCACCTTCCTCGGCAAGTTCGTCGGAGGCGGCATGCCTATGGGGGTGCTCGGCGGACGCGCCGAGATCATGGATGTGCTGGACCCGCACCGCGAGCGCCCCCTCTATCACGGCGGCTCGTTCAACGGCAACCTGCTGAGCTGCGTCGCGTCTCTCGTCGCGCTCGAGCACTTCACAGCCGAGACGATCGAGGCCATGGAGCGGCGGACCGCCACGCTTCGCGCGGCGCTGCTGGCCCACGCGAACGCCCTCGGCCTGCCGTTGAGGATCGCTGGCGAGGGCTCTGTGATGGGCGTCTACGTCGCAGAGGAGCCTCGCGGCCACGACGCTTACACGTTCGACGTGGGGCCACCGACGAGGCTGCTTCACCTCGCGGCCCTGACGCATGGAGTTCTCATGGGTCCAGGCGGCGAGATCGCCCTCTCCAGCGTGGTGAGCGGGCAGGCTCTCGAGCGCGCCCACGACGGCCTGCTTCAGGCGCTCGAGGACGTCGCGGCCGCGATCTGTGTCAAAACCGACAAAAGGAGTTCGATGTGAGCAAGCAGCGCGTTGACAGCCCGTGGGGAAGCACCTTCTGCGACTCGATCAGCTTCGCTGGACCGGGGCGCTGGATATTCGTCTCAGGCCAGGTGGGGGCTGATGAGACGGGCAAGGTCGTGAAAGAGAGCTTTGCCGCCGAGGCCGACCAGTGCTTCGAGCGCATCCGACAGTCGCTGACGAAGGCGGGCGCGAAGATGAGCGATGTTGTGAAGATCACGGGCTATGTGACGAGCACTGAGCACTACCGCGACTACGATCTCGCCAGAGGCAGGGCGTTTCCCGGCACCCCACCCAGCAGTGCGACCGTGCAGGTCGCGGGCCTCGTCGAGGACGCGCGCCTCGAGGTGGAGGCGATTGCATTCGTGCCCGCCGAGTGAGCCTGCGCTGGTCGGCCCACATCTCGTGGCTGTTCACGGAGTCGCCCTACGCTGAGCGAGTGCGCTGCGCGCGGCGCGCAGGCTTCGACACGATCGAGACCGCGTGGCCGGATGCCGCTGAGGTCGCGGCTCTGATCGCGGCGGTGGCCGAGCAGCGCGTGCGCGTCGCGCTCCTGAACGCGCCAACGGGACGCGCTGATCTCGGCGAGCTCGGAACAGTCTCCGATCCGCGGCGCCGCAGGGAGACCGAGCGTGGGCTGCTGGCCGCGGCAGAGCTCGCCCACGAGGTCGGTGCGCCGATCATAAACGTGCCGCTCGGCACCCAGTCGTCGGCGAGCTCGTTGGCCCGTCAGCATCGAGAGGCGGTCGACGCCCTCCGCAGCCTGAGCCAGATGGCTGGTGAGCGAGGGCTGAGATTGGCGCTCGAGCCGCTGAATGAGCTGGACAATCCCGGCTACATCGCGCCGACCGTCGACGCAGTGAAGAGGCTGATCCATGAGATCGGATCTGCGACGGTGGGCATCCTCTTCGACGCCTACCACGTTGCGCGCTCCGGGCTGGACCCGGTTGCGGCGCTGCGGGGATGCGAGGGTCTGGTGGCGCATGTGCAGGTCTCCGATCTGCCCGACAGGCGCCCGCCCGGCGAGGGACCGCTCGATCTCTGGAGGTTCATCGATGCGCTTGCCGGCTGTGGGTACGACGGCGCGATCGGGTTGGAGTATCGCCCGCGCGGGCTCACACTGGAGACGCTCTCGTTCCTGCGCGCGGCCAGAGAGCCGGCTCCGTGGCCCCCTGGTGTGGAGCTGGCCTGAACACCTCGTGTGGGTGCGCCACACGAGGGGCGACGGTCGACGAAGCACGCGTGCTGCAGGGCGATCGCGGGCGAGTTCCCCGCCTCAGGCAAGCCCCGTCCAGACCGTCTTGGTCTCCAGGTAGGCCTCGAGGCCCTCGCGGCCGTGCTCGCGGCCGACGCCCGATGCCTTGATGCCGCCAAAGGGCGCGGCGGGGTCGCTCAGGCCCCAGCGGTTGACGTAGACGGTGCCCGCGTGCAGCGAGGCAGCCAACCGGTGTGCGGTCCTCAGATCGTTCGTCCAGATTCCCGCGGCCAGCCCGTAGGCGCCTGCATTGGCCCGTTCGACAGCCTCCTCGAGGCTCTCGTACGGAGTTGCGACGAGCACGGGCCCGAAGATCTCCTCTCGCACGATCGTCAGCTCGTCCGAGGTGGTGCTGAAGATCGTCGGCGCGACGTAGTAGCCCCCGCTGTGCTCCAGGGCACGTGTCCCTCCTGTCACGAGCTCCGCCCCGGCGCTCCGTCCCTCTTCTATGTAGGAGAGCACACGCTCGAGCTGTTGGGCAGAGATCAGCGGTCCGAGCTGCGTGTGCGGGTCGAGCCCTGGGCCGAGCCTGCTGGCGGTTGCCCGCTCGCGCAGCGCCTCCAGGACATCGTCGTAGCGCTCGGCTGGCACGAGCAGCCGCGAACCGGCGTTGCAGGCCTGGCCGGAGTTGTAGTAGACGGCTTGAAAGGCGCCCTTCACGGCGGCGTCGACGTCGGCATCGGGCGCGATGATCGCCGCCGACTTGCCTCCGAGCTCGAGGGTGACCCGCTTCAGCGAGCGGCCTGCCTTCATCCCAATCTCCCGTCCAACCGCGGTCGATCCCGTGAAGGCGATCTTGTCGACACCAGGATGGTCGACGAGCGCCGCGCCGGTGGCTCTGTCGCCGCTGAGCACGTTGAGCACGCCAGGCGGGATGCCGACCTCGAGCGCGAGCTCGCCGAGCCGCAGTGCGGTGAGTGGCGTCTGCTCCGCAGGCTTGAGTACGAGCGTGCATCCGCACGCCAGCGCTGGTGCGACCTTCCAGACGGCCATGAGCAGCGGGAAGTTCCAGGGCACGATCTGAGCGCAGACTCCGACTGGTTCATGGCGCGTGTAGCAGTGCACCTCAGCCTGCGAGACAGGGAGCACGGAGCCCTCCAGCTTCGTGGGCCAGCCGGCGAAATAGCGCAGGTGCTCGATGGCGAGGGTGACGTCGACCGCAAGCGCGAGCTTCACGGGCTTGCCGTTGTCGAGCGCCTCGATTTCGGCGAGCTCGGAGGCGTGCGCTTCCACGGCATCCGCGAGTGCTGAGATCAGCCGAGCACGGCGCGCCGGGGGCATCGCGGCCCACGACGGCGACCGCAGGGCCACGCGGGCCGCACTGACAGCTCGCTCTGCATCCTCCTCCCCGCCATTCGACACCGTGGCGATCGGCTGAGCTGTGGCCGGATCGACGATCGTGAGCACCCTGCCATCAGCGGCCGGCACGCGCTCACCGTCGATGAGCAGGCGATGCACGTCGCTGCTCTGCATCCAGGAGCGCGCCGCGGCCCCAAGCGCGTCCAGCGGGCTGCCTGCCGCTGTTGCCGAGGACTCGCTCATCACCAAAGCCAAAGTTGCATCACGATCAGTCGATATCCTATCAGCCTCGACGCCTGCCACTGTGCTCGACGGCTGCAACTGTGCTCGACGGCTGCAACTGTGCTCGACGGCTGCAACTGTGCTCGACGGCTGCAACTGTGCTCGGTCGCGGCAACTGTGCTCGACGGCTGCAACTGTGCTCGGTCGCGGCAACTGTGCTCGACGGCTGGCAAGGTCGCTCAGGGCGTGGCGAGCGGATCGTTTCCCGTTGCGCTGCGGTCAGCCCACTGCTTGACGAGGACCGCCGCGATCACGACGCCGCCGCCGGCGAGCGTCGTCGCCGCCGGCCGTTCCGCGGTGCCGAGCCATGCCCAGAGCGAGCCGAGAACCGGCTCGAGCAGCACTATCAGGCCCATGCTCGCGGCGGACAGCATCCTCGCGGCACGCGTGAACAGTATGAGGCCGACGCCCTGCTGTCCCACTCCCAGCAGTGCGAGCCACAGCAGATCGATGCTCGTGATCTGGTCGGGATGAATGAAGGGCAGCCCACCGAGAACGAGGATCGCCTCAGCCAGGCAGGTCGCCGGCGCCATGGAGATCCGCCGGTGGCGGCGCGCCACCACGATGACGATCGCGAAAGCGGTCGGCGAGAGTGCGGCCATGCCGTCGCCCAGCAGTCCTCCGCCACCGGGCCCGGCCATCAGGAGGACTCCAACGGCTGCGAGTGAGATTGCGAGCCAGCCGCTCAGCGTCAGGTGCTCGCCGAGCAGCAGGAGCGCGAGCAGACCGGCGACGAGTGGGGTGAGCGCCTGGAAGACGAGCGCGTGCGCGACGCTCGTGTGGTTGAGCGCGATGATGAAGCTCCCCGACGCGGTGGCGAGCCCGACGGCGACGAGGAGCCCAGCAGGGCTTGCGAGCGAGCGCACAGCGGCCGGTGCGCGACTGTCCTGGGAGGCGGCGCTCAGCAGCAGCAGGGCGAAGAGCGCGAAAAGCGCTCGGCCGACGAGCTGGTCGCCTGCGCCGGCTGAGACCTGCCGTTGGAGTATGCCGGCGGTCGACCAGCAGAGAACGGCCGCGAGCGCATAGATCTGTCCCCGCAGGCGCGATGGTCGCGCCGGGGGCACCGTGGGGGGCCCCACCGTGACGGCCTGCTTGCTGACGGACTGCCCGGCGCTCGTGCGGCTGGTTGCCGCTTGCGCATGCGCGCCCCGCGGCGTCTGATGAGCGCCGGTCTGCGCCCGCGCAGATGTGCGAGCGCCGCGCGAGGAGCGACTCAATCCTGCGATGCTGCGCCGGGGATCGGCTCGCCCGGTGCGATCGCGCGGAGCACGGGGTCATCGGCCGGTTCGGGGATCGGCTCTCCGGCGGCCAGTCGTGCGCGACGGCGCGCTGTGGCGACGGGATCGACCGCGCCGGCGGAATCGAAGACAACGCCGTAGACAGCGGTCGCGCGCGCTGGGCTGATCCAGCCCTCCGCCACGTCGCGCCTGACGACATCGGGGTCTCGCTCCCAGGGTGGCCCGTATCCGCCTCCGGCCGAGGAGACCGAGATGATCGTCTCTCCCGACTCGAGCACCACGTGCCCCCACGCGCCGAGCTGCCTCACCTGGCCATCGGCGCTGCGGAGGAATGGGCGGACCGGGGCACCTGGGAGCCCGCCGCGTGCCCCGAGGGCTGGGTTGACTGTCCCGTCGGCCGCGTACATCACCTCGAGCTCGGTGCCGACAGGGCCATACTCGACGTACAGGGACGGAGCTCCGCGATGCCGACCGGCGCCCTCGGTGTCGGGCACGATCCTGTCGACCCACACGCGGATTGGGCGAAGCAGCTCGAGCACCTCGGTGCTGTCGCGCATCATCGACCCTCCGTCGCTCGCCTCGCCATTGACCATCCATCCGTCACCACGGGCGTGGCCAGCTCCGCCCGAATTTCCCAAGATCATCATGTCGACGAATGGCGCGTCGCTGTGGCGGGGATCGCGGCCCGACAGTCCGGCCACTGCGGGCGGGCACTCCGGACCTGTGGCTGCCATACCGAGGCCGTCGCCGAACTCCGCGATGGTGCGTTGGACCGTGCTGGCCAGGCGCTCGGCAAGTCCGGAGGTGGCCATAGAGCAGCTGAACGGATGCACCGGCGTGCCGACGCAGCAGTTCTCGCGTGTCAGCACGCGCACGGCACGTTCGCTGCCGCTGTTGCGTGGGACGACCTCGCCGATGCTGTTGAACACGCCGATCAGCGCGGAGGTGTGCGATGTCGATTCGGTGAGGTTGAGTCCGCACGGCAGACAGTCGGGGTTCTCGCGCAGGTCGACCTCGATCTCGCCCGCCTGCGGGTCGATCTCGACTGTGACCTGCAGCCGCACGCCGTGCTCGAGCCCGGGCAGCGGCACCGGGTCGTGGGTTTCCCACCCGGTGCGCCGGCCTGCCGGAAGAGAGCGGATGGTTGCGCGCATGCGCTCCTCGGAGTAGTCGAGCCAGTCCGCGACGTAGCGCTCGAAGGTGTCCCAGCCGACCTCGTCGGCGACCTTCAGCAGCTCACGCTCGCCGACACGAGCGGCTCCGATCATGCCGATGTAGTCTCCGTACCAGTCCTCCGGCACCCTGATCCGCGCCTGGCAGATCCGAATCACGTCCTCGATGTCGCGATAGGCCTCCTGGATCTTCACACAGGGGAAGATCAGCGCTCCCTCCTGGTAGACATCGCGCACTGTTGCCGTGAGCGTGGTGGGCTCGGCGTTGCCTATGTCGGCCATGTGCGCCTTCACGAGCGCGGTTGCCCGGTGGGTGCCCTCATCGTCGATCACCGGCACCACGATGCAGTGATCGCCGGCGTGCGAGTTGCCGTGGTAGGGGGAGTTGTGAAGAAAGGCGTCGCCGCGCGACAGGCGCGGGTGCAGGCGGGTGAGCCAGCGACTGATCATGTCTGGGCCGCTGATCACGTGGATCGGCAGCGACTCTCCCATCACCAGCAGCTCGTGTTTGGCGGTGATCACGCAGCAGGAGAAGTCGCGCGCGGTGTTCAACACGGTTGAGCGTGCCGTTCTGAACAGCGTGTTGGTCATCTTGCGCACGACGCCCTCCATGCGGTTGGTCATCACCGCCAGCGAGACGACGTCGCGAGCGGGGTGAGCGCTGCTGGCCGGGGCACCCATCTCAGCTGCCCGCCTCGGCGCTTGCTGCGCTCGGCTCTGGCCTGCCGGCCGGCAGCGGCGTGATGAGCAGGCTCCCTGAGCTCGTGCGCTCTGCGGATGCGCCGGGATTGAGAACGACAGTCGTGAACGACGACTCGATGATCGCGGGACCGCCGACGATCTCTCCGATTGCCATCGCCTCGAGGTTGAGAATGTCCGCCTGCACTGCGCCTGGACCGCTGAAGTAGACGAGGCGGCTCCGCCTGCACGGGTCGTGGGGCTCCGCAAGCGGCGCGTCGAGCTCATCTCGCCCCATCGGACAGCTCACGCGAGCTCGGACGTTGACGAGCTCGACGATCGCCTGCTCATCACGCACGGCGTAGACCTCCTCATGCAGGCAGTGGAAGTCTTCGACGAGCGTCGCAACCGACGGTGCGTCTTCCAAGCGGCCGCTTCTCAGCGGCAGGTCCAGCTGCCAGACCTGATGGCGATAGCGTGCCTCCGCGATGTAGTGGATCTCGGGCGGGCCGACCGATCCGCTGCGACTGGCGAATGTGGTGCAGCGCTCCCGCAGCCTCGAGAGAGTCTCTTCTGCGCGCTCGTAGTCGAAGGCGTCGGTGGCGGTGAAGAGGGCAGCGGAGTACTCGGCTACGAGGTCGGACATCAGCGCCCCGCGCGCGGACAGCACAGCACCGGCCTGGGGGATGATGACCTTCGGGCAGCCCAGCCTGCGCGCGATTGCGACCGCGTTGAGACCGGCCGCGCCTCCGCCGCCGACGAGGACTGCGCTGCGCGGGTCGACGCCCTGGTTGATCGTGATCTCCTCGATTGCCTGGACCATGCGCTCCGTGACGACCGCCATGATCGCTGCGGCGGCCTCCTGGACGTCCAGTCCGATCGGCAGCGCTATTCGCCGCTCGATGGCCTCGTGGGCCGCCTGCAGATCGAGCGGCATCTTGCCGCCAAGGAAGTAGTCGGGGTCTATCCAGCCCAGTACGAGGCACGCATCTGTGACCGTCGGCTCGCTGCCGCCCCGTCCATAGCACACAGGGCCCGGGTCGGCCCCCGCGCTCTGAGGCCCGACGTGGAGCAGGCCGCCTGGATCGATCCAGGCGATCGAGCCGCCGCCGGCGCCGACGCTGCGCACATCCACCGCCGGAAAGCCGGTTATGTGTCCCTCGTACTCGACGCCGAGCCAGGTCTCGCGCGTCATCGGCAGCCGGCCGCCGCGGACGAGTGCCACGTCATAGCTCGTACCGCCCGTGTCCGCAATCACCGCGTTGTCGCTCATCGCCTCGATCGCTGCGTAACGGCGTCCGGCGACTGGTGCCATCGAGGGCCCTGAGCTGATCGAGTGGATCGGTGCCGCAGCGACCTCGTGGGCGTCCAGCAAGCCGCCGCTCGATGTGACGATCAAAAGCCTCCCGCTGAAGCCTGCGCCGCGCAATCGCTCCTCCAGTCCGCGCAGATACGCGGTCATCAGCGGCTTGAGCGATGCATCGATAGCCGCAGAGGAGGCACGGCGATACTCGCGCAGGGTCGGGTTCAGGGCATGGGAGAGGGTGAACGGAACCCCAGGGAGGTGCTCCTCGAGCAGCTCCCCGAGACGAAGCTCATGCGCGGGGTTGGCAATCGACCACAGCAGGCACACGGCGACCGCCTCGACTCGCAGTTCGCGCAGCGTCCCGATGACACGCAGGACGGCTGCCTCGTCGAGCTCCTGCACCACCTCGCCGGCGGCGCCGATCCGCTCGGCGATCTCAAACGTGAGGGATCTCGGGATGTATGGATCTGGGTATCCGTGGCGCCAGTCGAACGGTTCCCTGCGACCGCCCTCCCGCAGCAGCAGCATGTCCGGATGCCCGCGCGTGCACAAAAGGGCGGTTCGCGCGGTGCTTTCGGTGAGGATCGCGTTGATCGCTCGGGTGGTGGCATGGATGAAGACCGTCACCTGTGCGAGCAGGGCGGCGACGCTTTCGCCCGCATCCTCGGCAGCGAGCGCGAGTGCATCGAGGATGCCGCTTGCAGGGTCCTGAGGCGTGGTCGATGCCTTGTAGGCCTGCACCTGATGGCCCCTCTCGACGACGAGGTCCGTGAACGTCCCGCCTGTGTCGGCTGCAATCCGCATGAGCGATCACCTACCGCGACCTTGTGCGTTCAATAAATCGGATCATCGTCCGATATATACTACACATGCTGCAGCGCGACGTCCATCCCGCAGGTTCCACCACCCCCTCGGCGTCGTTGGCGGCAATCACCGGCCTGTGCTGGCGCGCGTGGGAGCGGTGGTCGGCTGCGATCCCGCCTTCCCGTCGGAGGCCCGTCCGCCGCCTGCGCTTCTCTCAGACCGGCGCGAGGACCGGCGGCGGTCCGGCCGCGGGCGCGGCTTGGCTTCCGCGCGGGCCCGCCGGGAGCCCGCACGTCCGTCGACAGAGGCCGATCGGCGACCGCCTGCAGCCTGCGCTGATGCCTCAGGAAACAACGTGCGCAGCACTTCATCGCGTACGAGGAGAGGATCGAGCTGGGCCTCGGACGTCATCAACTGGATCGCGAGCCCGTTGAGCATGGCGTCCAGGAGCCAGCTCCAGGGAATCCTCCCCGGCTGCTGCGGCGGCGCGACACCCTCGAGCGCTTCGTCGATCAGCTCGTACCAGCTGCGCAGCCGCTCCTCGATCGTGTGGCGCAGCTGCGGCAGGCGGACGGCCTCACCGTAGGCGTTTATCCAAACCCGCCAAGTCTGGGTCGCCTGCTCTTCGTCGGCGAGGGCGCTGTCGAGCAGAGCGCACAGCCTGGGCACGCCGGGTGGCACGTCTTCGATTGCCGCCCGCATCCGCGCCTGTGCGGTGCACGAGACATGCACCAGCGCCTGGGTGAGCAGGTCCTGGCGGTTGGCGAAGTAGTGGTTGAGCATACCCGTGCTCACCTGTGCCTCCTCAGCAACCATCCGCATCGTCGTGCCCGCGAACCCCTCTCGCGCAATCACGACGGCCGCAGCGCGGCATATCTGCTCTCGTCGTATAGGGCCCATCCCAAGCTTCGGCATCGCACGTCTGCTCCTGTCGATCCTCTGGTTATCGATTCTCAGTGAGGTGCGTCCTGCCTGCTCTCTTTGTCCTCGCATCTGCGGCAGACCTGCCCAACGCACCTGCCCGACCGTGCTCCGCCCTCGCCAGCCACCCGGCCGGACCAGGCGTCGTCGCGCGGTGCACGAATATAGTTGCATACCGCGCGATCGATATGCAATCATGCGCTGGTTTCACGGCGCTGCGCGCGGTGGAATCGGTCGCACTGAGGCGACGGCGTGAGAAGGGCTCCCGCCACATGCTCGCGCGCGCTCGCACCTTCAGCCCGAATGACGCTCTACGCTCGAGCGCTGCGGTGCCGGCACCCTGGGGTCGAACTCATCGTGCTGTGCTCGCCGCGTGCGTGGTCCTCGCGTCCCGCGTCGGCCGGGACGAACTCGCCGCGTGCGTGGTCCTCGCGTCCCGCGTTGGCCGGGACGAACTCGCCGCGTGCGTGAGATCTCGCGCTCGGCGGGGTGGGTAGGCGCGATGATGGTCCTGCGAGAGTCGAGCGACGGCGGGCGTGCTCTTGACAGGAAACCGATCAGTCGATATCGTTTGGCGCGAGATGTGGCTTGGCTCACGGTCGGCGGATGGAGGCGTGATGAGAGATTCGCTGTGCGACAGCCGCCGGTGGCACCTTCATCGACCCAGAGAGCGGGGAGGAGATCTCGGGTGCGAATCGCGCCCTTCGCCTTGGCGACCTGGCCTTCATCGACCCAGAGGGCGAGGAGGAGATCTCGGTCTTCAGGCGCCCAGCGACCGCGGCAGATCGCCTCAGCTGGGTGCTCGCCGCCGTCCGCCATGCAGCCCGCCGTTGTCCGGCTGGCAGCCGATCAGAGGCTCGATCTGATGCTCTCGACCGACTCCCACGTGTGCCCGGCGGCTGAGCGCACATCATCGGGCGGCGGTGGCGAGCTCGAGGTGCGCCGCCCTGAAATCGCCGTGGCGCTCGACGGTCGCCTGGCGCGGAAAGACCCGGGGCGTTGATGATATTTTTCCAAACCGCATGATCGGTTTGCCTTCTTCCACTGCTGGCGCGCCTGCCCAGGACTCGCTCGAGAGCGCGCGCATCACCTGCGACATCGGGGGCACCTTCACCGATGTCGTGGTCAGCGAGCTGAGCGGCAGGACGACGCTCGCGAAGGCCCTCACCGCTCCTGCACAGCTCTTCGACGGGCTGCTCGAGGCGCTTCAGCGAGCCGCTGAGTCTCTGGCTGAGCCGGTCGAGCGCCTGCTCGGGCGCACGCAGCTGTTCATCTTCAGCACGACACAGGCGACCAATGCGATCCTCGAGCGGACGACCGCGCGAACTGGACTGCTGTGTACGGCCGGCTTTCCGGACATCCTCGTGCGGCGCGAGGGCGGATCGCTGCGACCGTATGACTACTCGCGGGCATTTCCCGACCCGTACATCCCGAGGGCCCTGACGTTCGAGGTTCCGGAGCGGATCGACGTCGACGGCAACGTCCTGTGCGGCCTGCAGGAGGAGGCAGCCCGCGAACGCCTGCTGGAAGCCGCGCGCCTAGGCGTAGAGGCACTGGCGGTCTGCCTGCTGTGGTCGACGGCGAATCCAGTGCACGAGCTGGCACTTGGGGCGCTGATCGAGCAGGAGCTGCCCGGAGTGCCCTACACGCTCTCCCACCAGCTGAACCCGGTGGTGCGGGAGTATCGACGCGCATCTGGTGCGGCGATCGACGCGTCGCTGAAGCCTTTGATGCAGCAGCACCTGCCGGAGATCGCCGCCGGTCTCGCGCGTCACGGCTTCGCCGGCGAGCTGCTCGCCGCAAGCTCAGCTGGCGGGGTTGTGCCGATCTGGGAGCTGATCGAACGACCACTTTGGTCAGTCCGGTCTGGGCCTTCGCTCGCCCCGGTTGCAGGCCGGACCGTGGCGGCCGCTGAGACAGGCAGCAGGGATGTGATCGTCTGCGATACGGGCGGCACCAGCTTCGACGTCAGCCTGGTCCGCGCGGGGGAACTCGTCTTCACTCGCGAGACGTGGCTTGGTGAGCCGTTCGTGGGGCATTTGACGGGGCTCTCCTCTGTCGATGTGCGCAGCATCGGCGCCGGCGGCGGGTCGATCGCCTGGACTGACCCCGGCGGCCTCTTGCGTGTCGGCCCACAGAGCGCGGGCGCGCAGCCTGGCCCGGCCTGCTACGGACTCGGGGGCACGCAGCCCACCGTAACCGATGCGGCGCTCGTGCTCGGCTACATCGACCCCGACAACTTCCTCGGTGGCGCAATGAAGCTCGACGCCGCCGCCGCTGCGGCCGCGCTCGCGCCGCTTGCCGAGCGCCTCGGGCTCGCTCTGCAGCAGGCTGCGCACGCCATCCTTGCGGTGGCCAACGAGCGGATGATCTCAGCGATCAACGAGCTGACAGTCAACGAGGGCGTGGATCCGCGCGAGAGCCTGCTGCTGGCCGGCGGTGGTGCCGCGGGACTCACGATCATGCCGATCGCGCGTGAGCTGGGCTGCCGTGAGGTGCTCATTCCCCGTGCCGCCGGCGTCCTCTCCGCCTACGGCGGCCAGCAGAGCGACATAGTGCGCGAGCTCACGGCTCCGCGCGCGACCAACTCACGGGAGTTCGACTACGAGGGCGTTGCAGCAACGATCGACGGGCTGCGTGGACGGCTTGCCGCCTTCGAGTCCGAGCTTCCCCGCGATCTCATCGGAGAGTGCGAGCGGCAGTGGTTCGTGGAGGTGCGATATGCCCATCAGGTCTGGGATCTCTCGGTCCCACTCGACGGCGACGGCGTGGCCGACGAGCCTGCGCTGGCGCGGTTGGTGGAACGCTTCCACGACGCCCATGAGCGCGTGTTCGCGGTCCGCGAGCCGGGGCAGACGATCCAGATGAGCCAGTGGAAGGGCAGGACCTGCGTGAAGACGTCGAAGCCGCCGCTTCGCGATCTGGAGCGCAGGGACCGGTGTGCAGACGGGAGGGCGCCGGCGGAGCAGCGGCGGGCGTTCTTCGACGAGCTCGGCGAGGTGGCGATCGAGGTCCATCGCGGCGGCCAGCTGAGCGACGGCGCGGTGGTCTGTGGGCCTGCGCTCGTGGTGGAGCCGGAGACGACGATCGTCGTCTATCCGGGATGGCGGCTGCGAGTCACCTCACTCGGCAACTACCTGGCGGAGAGCGAATGAGCGACCGACCTCTAGAAAGCGTGCCGAGCCCGGACGAGGCGACCCCGATCGCGGCTGCCGGATCCCTGGATCCCACTCTCACCGCCGTTCTCGCACACCGTTTCGAAGCGATCGTCCGCGAGATGACCAACACGCTGTTCCGGACCGGGCGCTCATCGATCCTGAACATGGCACGTGACTTCTCCTGCTCGATCGTGACGGGTGACGATCAGCTGCTCGCGGCGGCGGAGGGCCTGCAGGTTCACGTGCTCGGCGCGGGAATGCAGACAGCGTCGATGCGGCGCCTGCACCCAGATCTGCGCCCAGGCGACGCGTTCCTGCACAACGACCCGCTGCTCGGTAACACGCACACCGCCGACCACACGATATTGGTGCCGGTGATCGTCGATGGCGAGCATCTGTTCACCGCATCGGCGAAGGCCCACCAGGCAGACTGCGGCAACTCCGCGCCGTCGACCTACATGACCTATGCGGAGGACGTCTATGCGGAGGGAGGGCTGATCTTCCCCTGTGTGCAGGTACAGCGCGATTACCGTGACATCGACGACGTGATCCGGATGTGCCGCAGGCGGATCAGGGTCCCCGAGGTGTGGTACGGCGACTACCTGGCGGCTGTGGGCGCCGCCCGGATCGGCGAGAGACGTCTGAAGGAGCTCGTCGGCAAGTACGGAGTGCCGACCGTCCGCTCGTTCGTGGCGGAGTGGCTCGATTACTCGGAGCGTTCGATGGAGCACGCGATTGCCAAGCTGCCAGCGCGTACGCTGCACGCCAGCTCGCGGCACGACCCGATTCCCGGCCTGCCGGGCGGCGTGGAGGTGAATGTCACGATCGAGGTCGATCCGGACGCCGGGCGGGTGCGCTTCGACCTGCGCGAGAACCCCGACTGCATTCCGTTTGGCCTGAACGTCTCACGGGCCTGTGCTACGGGTGGCTGCATCATCGCGCTCCTCAATTGCCTCGAGGACGATGTGCCGCGCAACGCCGGCGCCTTCCGACGTGTGGAGGTCCTCATCCGAGAGGGATCGGTCGCCGGTGGCCTGTCCGAGCCCTATTCTGCGTCGGTCGCTACAACGAACGTCCTCAACCGGATCATCAACTGCGCTCAGAATGCGTTCTGCCAGCTCGGTGACGGCTACGGGCTGGCGGAGGGCGGCGGTGCACTCGGCGTCGGGTTCGCCGTCTTCTCCGGTTCACATCCGCGCAGCGGCGAGCCGTATGTGAGCGAGTTCGTTCTCGGCAACAACGGTGGCCCCGCCTCGCCCCACTGCGACGGCTGGGTCACCTACGCGATGCCCGACTGTGCGAAGACGATCTACATCGACAGCGTCGAGATGCTCGAGCTCACCTATCCCCTCCAGATCCGATCGCTGCGGATGTTGACCGACTCCGGTGGCCCGGGACGCCTGCGCGGCGGCCCGGCGGCTGAGGTCGTCTACGGGCCGCGCTCAACGCCTATGCGCGTCTTCTACATGGCGGACTTCGCGCGCAATCCCCCCCAGGGCGTGCTCGGCGGCGGCGCGGGGCGCGCGGCGATCGCGGTCGTGATCGACGGCGGCGGCGTCGAGTCCGCGGTTGAGCCGGTCGGCGACTCGCTCCTGCTGCCGGGGGAATGGATCCGCGGAGTGGAAGCGGGTGGGGGGGGCTACGGAGATCCGCTCGAGCGTGATCCTGAGCAGGTGCGTCGAGACGTTCTCGAACGCTGGGTGAGCTTGGAGGCCGCTGCTGAGACCTACGGCGTCGTCTTCGGTCGAGACGGGCAGGGGCTGCCCGTGGTCGACGAGCAGGCCACCTCCACGCGGCGGGCGGCGCTGCGTGCGGCTCGCCGCGGGGCAAGCGGTCGGTGCGACGCCGCCGCCGATGCCGAGTGCGGCCACGGGAGCGAGACGCCGGCGAGCCGCTCGACCGAAGGAGATCAGCTGATCGGAATGCACATCGAAAGGAAGGCGCCATGACAGCGAAGCGAAGCGAGACGGCGGTGCTCGACGATGGCTCAGCCACCGCGATCGAACACGCTTACACAAAGATGACGCCAACCTCCGCCGCGATGATGCGGCGGGCATCTCAGAGCATGACGCGTGGGATCACTCGCAGCCTCAGCTGGTTCGCGCCCTACCCGGTCGTCTTTGAGCGTGGAGAGGAATCTGCGCTCTACGATCTGGATGGAAACCGCTACATAGACCTGTTCAGCAATGGCTTGAGCCTCATCCACGGTCACGCATATCGGCCCATCGACGAGGCTTTGCGCACCGCCCTCTCGCGCGGCACCGCGTGGCCAGGCGCATCGGATGCCCAGGTGGAGTTCGCCGAGCTCTTGTGTGAGCGCGTTCCCGGCGTCGAGCAGGTGCGTTTCACCAACACGGGGACCGAGGCCACGATGCTTGCGGTGAAACTCGCCCGCCATCTCACCGGCAGACAGCTGGTCGTCAAGGGCGTACACGCCTATCACGGCTCATTCGAAGACCTCGAGGCGGGGCTGCTGGGTAGGGGCGCGATCGCAGGGCGCGTCGCGCTCGCCTCCTTCGGCGATCTCGACTCCTGGTCTGAGGAGCTCGACAGACACGCCGGCGAGGTCGCCGCGGTGATCGTCGAGCCGATTCAGTACACGGGAGTGGTCACGACTCCTCCCGACGGATTCCTGCGCGAGCTTCAGCGGCTGACACGCGACGCGGGCGCGCTGTTCATCCTCGACGACTGCCTGATGTTCAGGCTCGCCGAGGGCGGCTCGGCGGAGCGCTTCGGCCTTGCGCCAGCCGACATCACCTGTCTTGGCAAGTGGATTGGCGGCGGCCTGCCTGTCGGCGTGATCGGTGCGCGGCGCGAGCTGATGAAGTGCTTCGACCCCGACTCGGCACACCCCCTCTACCACGGAGGCTCCTTCAACGGCAACCTCCTCGGCTCCGTCGCTGGCCGGATCGCGGTTCGCGACTTCACTGCGGAGGCGATCCAGCGGATCGACAGCTGCGGCGATCGGCTGCGAGCGGCGCTCCACACGGCTGCCGCCGCCGCCGGCATCTCACTGTACACGCCTGGTCTCGGCTCTGTCTTCGGCCTGTACGTGCTCGACGGCGCGGATGGGGCGATCGACTGGCGGGCCACCGCTCATCTGCATCTGGCTGCGGTCACCCACGGGGTCTATTACGGCAGTGGGGGCGAGTTCGGCCTGAACACCGCGCTCGGTGAGGAGGATCTCGAGCGGGCGATCGGTGGGCTGGAAGGCGCGATCAGAGACTTGGCGAGCCGCTGAGATGCACGCCCACCAGACACTCACGCTCAGCCGCAGCGGCGCACTCGCGACGCTCACCCTCAACCGCCCGCACGCCCTGAACGCCTGGAACGAGGCACTTGCGGGCGAGCTGAGTGAGGCCATCGGCGACCTGTCGTCCGACAGTTCGGTCCGAGCTGTGGTGATCACAGGCAACGGAAGGGCCTTCTGCGCCGGCGCGGACGTCAGGGAGGGCTTTCCAACAGGTCCTGACGGTCACTGGGACATTCACACACGCCTCGTGGAGGTGCATCATCCGGTGATCACAGGGATTCGCGCGATGCCGAAGCCTGTGATAGCCGCGGTGAACGGGCCCGCCGCGGGCATCGGCTGCTCACTTGCGCTCGCATGTGACATCGTGCTCGCCGCCGAGTCCGCCTACTTCCTGCTCGCCTTCGTGAACATCGGGCTCGCACCCGACGGAGGAGCGTCAGCGTTCGTGCCTGCGAGGGCCGGACTCGGGCGCGCGGTCGAGATGGCGATGCTCGGAGAGCCCGTCCACGCCCCGAAGGCGCTCGAATGGGGGCTCGCAAATCGCGTTGTGCCCGATGGCGAGCTCATGAGTGCAGCGACCGCGCTTGGGGCACGTCTCGCGCAGGGCCCGACGCTCGCCTATGCAGCTGCGAAGCGCGAGCTCAACGCGTGGGCTCTCGGCCATCTGCGCCAGCAGCTTGCACTCGAGGCGGACGAGCAGCAGACGCTCGCGCGCTCTGCAGATCACGCGGAGGGCGTGCGCGCGTTCCTCGAGAGGCGACCGGCGGAGTTCATCGGCGGCTGATGCGATCGAATCCCGTCGCAGCTGCAGGTCGCTCGCCGGAGCCGCGAACAGGCGGCGCCGCGATCCGGTGGTCTCGGGCCGTCCACGAGGCAGGGGTCGAGGTTCGTCAGCCTGAAGATCGGAGACGACGCTCTTGACAGTTCACATCGAGGACATCGAGGTCGGCCTGAGGTTCGAGACGAGCAGGCGGACGGTCACTGAGGCCGATGTCGTCGCGTTCGCGGGAGTCTCCGGTGATTTCAACCCGCTGCACACCGACGAGATATTCGCTTCGACGGAGAGTCGCTTCGGCAGGAGGATCGCACATGGTCCGCTCGTGCTGTCGATCAGCTACGGCCTGCGGAGCGTGAGGGACGACTGGAAGATCCTCGCGCTCGTCGAGTGCCAACGGCGCTTCCGCGCGCCGGTGTTCCCAGGTGACACCGTGTGGGGCGAGTATGAGGTGATCGAGGTCCGTGACAGTCGCTCACAGCCGCACGCGGGGTTCGTCTCGCTGCAGGTGTACATCCGCAGCGACCGGAGCGAGGTCGTACAGGAAGGACGCGACGTGCTGATGGTCGCGGCGGCGCGCCGGCGCGACTAGGCCGGTTGGGTGCTGCTGCGTCGGGGCTCGGTGTCGAGAGCGGGTTGGGGGGCCACTGCGGTGGTCGGACGGTGCGCGAAAGCCTCTGTCGTCTCTGTTCGCGCGGGGAGGGGCACCTCCCCCGGAAAGTGACAGGCAACCCAATGCTCTGAGCCGAGCTCACGCAGCGGCGGCCTCTCCTGCCTGCAGATCTCGCGGCCCCGGCCGACCGGGCAGCGCGGCTCGAAAGGGCAACCAGGTGGCCGCTCGGTCAGCGAAGCGACTTCGCCGACCAGCTGTGGCCTCGCGGCACGCCGCGTGCGGCCGCCGAGCGCCGGGACCGGAACGGCGGACAGCAGAGAGACGGCATATGGGTGCAGCGCGGCACGGAAGAGCGTCTCGCGCCCGGCCAGCTCGACGACCTCGCCGAGGTACAGGACGGCCACACGATCACAGAAGTACTCGGCGACGGCGAGATCGTGGGTGATGAAGACGTATGTGAGACCGTGCTCCACCTGCAGTCGCCGCAGCAGGTTCAGCACCTGGGCCTGAACGGAGACGTCGAGCGCTGAAATCGGCTCATCGAGAACTGCGACGTCGGGCCGCAGCACGAACGCTCGGGCGATCCCGATCCTCTGGCGCTGCCCGCCCGAAAACGCGTGTGGCGGCCGCTGCGCCTGCTCCGCCGTCAGCCCGACCTCCGCGAGGACCCCAAGCGCTGCCTGCCGGCGCTGCTCACGATCGCCGAGGCGGTGCACGAGCAGCGGCTCTTCGACGATCGCGCGTGCGCTCATCCGGGGATCGAGCGAGGCGAACGGATCCTGGAAGACGAACTGCAGGCGTCGCCGCACCGCCCGCAGCGCACCGCGATCGAGGGTTGCGAGGTCGACGCCGTCGAACACCACGCGTCCGTCACTCGGCTCGAGCAGTCGGAGCAGGCATCGCGCGAGAGTCGACTTGCCGCAGCCCGACTCGCCGACCAGTCCAAAGGTCTCGCCACGCCGCACACTGAGCGAGACGTCGTCGAGCACGGTCACCTCGAGCGCTCTGCCCAGTCGGCGCTCGCTGCGCACTGCGAAGCGCTTGCAGAGGTGCTGAGCCTCCAGGATGCTCTGCTCAGCCGGAGCGGGAGCGGCCTTTGGAGCGTGCTGTTGGTGCTGCTCAGTCATCGGGACCCACGAGCCGCCCGCTCACGCGCGAAATGGCACTCGACGATCGCGCTGCCCGATGGTCCCTCGACGAGCTCGGGAACCGGCGTCTGCTCGTGACAGACAGCGAGCTCGCGCCCAACTGAGCACCGCGGGGCGAAGGTGCAGCCTCCAGGCAGAGCGGAGAGGTCGGGAGGGAACCCCGGGATGGCAGGCAGCGGCCCCTCGGCGAGCCGCTCAGGGTTCGGCACGCACCGCAGCAGCGCTTCGCTGTAGGGGTGGGTCGCACCGAGGAAGATGTGCTCGCAGGACGAGCTCTCCACGAGCCGTCCGGCATACATGACGGAGACCGAGTCACAGAACTCCGAGACGATCCCGAGATTGTGGGTGATGAGGATGACCGCCGCCCGATGCTCGTCGACCAGCCGATCGAGCAGACCCAGAACCTGGGCCTGGGTCGTCACGTCCAGCGCCGTGGTCGGCTCGTCTGCGATCAGCACGCTCGGGTTGTTCGCAATCGCCATCGCGATCGCGACGCGCTGGCGCATCCCCCCGGAGTACTGGTGGGGGTAGTCGTCGAGACGACGCTCGGCCTGGGGGATGTCCACCTCGCGCAGGAGCTCGGCGGCGCGCCTGCGCAGCGCGGAGCGACGCAGCTGGGGGTTGTGCACGGCGATCGCCTCGTGCAGCTGCGCGCCGATCGTCTTCACAGGGTCGAGGGCGCTCATCGGGTCCTGCAGAATCAACGCGATCTCCCTTCCCCTGATCGAGCTCAGCTGGCGCTCGGAGAGGCCGACGATGTTGCGTCCGTTCAGCAGCACTTCGCCGCCGCCGACGCGGCCCGGGGGCTCGATCAGGCCGAGGATGGAGAGCGCGAGCGCGGACTTGCCTGAGCCGGACTCCCCGACGACCCCGAGCCGCTCTGTTGGACGCAGGTCGAAGCTGACCTCGCGCACCGCCTGGACGGTCGCGTGCCCCAGCTCGTAGACGGTGCGCAGGTTTCGCACCGACAGCGCGAATGGCCCGTCCGCGTCGTCGGTCGCCGCCTGCGGCGCACGCACGCCGGCGGGCGCCCCGCGATCCTCCCGCAGGCCGCGCATGCGCTCGAGGACGCTCAGCGCACCCATCGCTATGCGGTCACCACCGACCTCACGCGCACGCGCGGGTCGATCACGGCATAGAGGAGGTCGACGCCGAGGTTGACGAGCACGAACATCACGGCACTCAGGAGGATGAAGGTCTGGACGATCGAGAAGTCCTGCTTCAGGATCGCTTCATAGACGAGCGAGCCGACGCCAGGCCAGTTGAACACCTTTTCGACCAGGACGCTTCCTGCGAGGAATTCGCCGAGAACCAGTCCGCCCGCGGTGAGAGTCGGCAGAGAGGCGTTCGGCAGAGCGTGGCGGCGGAAGGCGGTCCAGCGGCGCAGACCCTTGCCGCGGACGACTGTGATGAAGGGCTCGCGCGAGACCTCGAGCAGGTTGGCGCGGAGCAGGCGCACCAGAAACGCGAAGTTGGCCATGCCGAGCGCCACGCCCGGCAGGACGAGGTGTTCGACCGCTTCCAAGAACTTGCCCGGTTCGCCCGCGATCAGCGCATCGATCGTGTAGAGGTGCGTGACCGTTGCCGGCGGGGTGACCTGTGCGCCCAGTCGGCCTTCGGGGCCGGGGAGGATCTTCAAGGTGGAGAAGAACACGATCAGAAGGATCAGCGAGACGAAGAACGGGGGGGTTCCGAAGCCGATGTAGGCGATCGCCCGCACGATCCGGTCGGCGATCGGCCGTCGGCGATATGTGACCAGCAGCGCCAGCACGATAGAGGCGAGCATCGTGATCAGGAAAGCGAACAGTGCGAGCTCGATCGTGGCCGGCAGCCGTTCGCCTATCAGCGTACGCACCGGTGCGCCATCGCTGTAAGAGTATCCCCACTGGCCTTGGAAGAACTGTGTGATGTAGCGCCAGTATTGAACATAGATGGGCCTGTCGAGCCCGAGCTGCCTGTACAGCGAGTGCACCGTGGAGGGCGGTGCAAGCGGCCCGAGGATCAGTCGTGCGGGGTTTCCGGGCAGAACGCGCATGATCACGAAGGCGATGATCGATGCGCCGAAGATCGCGCCGAGGGACCCGAGCAGCCGGCGCGCGATCACCCCTGTCATCGTCTGTCCCTCATCAGCTGCGCAGGCCTGAGCTGCGCGGGTCGAGCACGTCGCGCAGCCGATCGGAGAGCATGCTCGCGGCGGTCACGGTGACGAGCAGCGCTACGCCGGGAAAGACGCTCACCCACCACTGCCCGGTCAACGAGTAGGTGAGACCATCGGTGATCATCGCGCCCCACTCAGGGGTCGGTATCTGGGCTCCGAGTCCGAGAAAGCTGAGCCCGGCGAGCAGCAGCACGGCGTAGGCGAAGCCGGCGGCGATCTGAATGGCGAGCGTCGGCATCACGTGCGGAACGACGTGGCGGGCGATGATCCGCCGTCGACTCGCCCCGATCGCGTGGGCAGCCTCGATGAAGGGGAGCGAACGGATCCTGATCGCCTCGCTGCGCACCAGCCGCGCGTACCAGGGTATGAGAACGAGCGTTGCGCCGATGGCAGCCGTCTTCAGGCCGACGCCCAGCCCAACCGTCACCGCCATCGCGAGGATGAGCGGCGGGAAGGCGAGGATTGCATCCATGACGCGCATGAGCACGGCGTCGCTTGCGCCCGCGGTCGTACCGGCGAGCAGCCCGATCACTCCGCCGATCACCGCCCCGATCACGGCGATGAGCGTGCCGTCCAGCAGGGAGATGCGCGCCCCTTCGGCCACGCGGGCAAAGATGTCCCGCCCGAGCTGGTCGGTCCCCATCGGATGCGCCAGCGACGGCGCCTTCAGAGAGGCGAGCAGGTTCTGCGTGTCGGGACCGACGCCCCATGCCAGGGGGGCGATGATCGCGAACAGGACGATCGCGACCAGCACGAGCGTCGGCACCGCCAGCCGGCGGTCGCCCAGCACCGCTGCCAGCGCTCGGCGCACGCGGCTGCCGTCGCCCAGCGGCGGCACCTCTCTGATGGCCCCGTCAGGCGGTGCGAACGTCAGCAGGCCGCTGCTCATCGCCGGCTTTTCCCTCCCGTCCCACGCATTCGATTTACGCTCCCATCGTACGATATATTACTGCTGTGGCGTGCCTGGATGCAGCGGCACAGAGATGAAGCGTCCCGTCGGGCGCTTGGACGAAAGGGAGTGCAAGTGATCGTGTTGAGCGGCTCGAGGCGGCATTCGGATGAGCGATGAGGCGATTCTCACCTGTGCCGTGGTAGGGGGTATCTTGACAGGCAACCCGAATCAGCCGAGGAGAAGGGACGAGGTGATCACATCGGCGATCGAGGCGGCTCGCGCCGGCGCAAGCGTGCTCCACATTCACGCGCGCAGCCCGACGGGCGAGATCACTCAAGACCCTGAGGACTTCCTCGCGATCAAGGAGGGCATCCGTTCGGCGGTCGATGACATCGTCCTCAACTTCACGACCGGGGGGCGCCTCGGCATGCCCGCTGAGGAGCGGCGCCGGTCGCTCGAGGCGGGTCCCGAACTCGCTTCGTTGAACTGCGGCAGCATCAACTTCGGGCCGGGCGAGGACATCTTTCTCAACCCAAAGAGACTGATCGGCGAACTCGCCGCCGAGATGGACAGGCGCGGGGTGGTCCGCGAGTATGAGTGCTTCGACGTCGGTATGGCGATCACCGCCCGCGACCTCGCGCAGTCTGCGCCGAGCGCTCCGGGGCTCATGCACATGGTCCTCGGCGTGATCGGTGGTGCGCCGCCGAGCGTCGACCTCATCACGACCTTCGCCCGCATCGTGCCTGAGGGGCTGCCCTGGATGGTGACCGCGATCGGCCGGCAGAACTTCCCGATGATGGCTGTCACGCTCGCGCTCGGCGGCCACATCCGCACGGGGCTCGAGGACGTCGTCTACATCGCGCCGCGGGAGTATGCCGCCTCCAATGCTCAACTCGTTGCGAGGGCGCGCTCGTTGTGCGAGGCGGTAGGCCGTCCAGTCGCCTCCCCGGCACGGGCACGGGAGATCCTGGGGATCGCCTGCTCTGCTTGAGCGCATCGGCGTGGCCCTCGGCATGCGGGTGAGCTGCTGTGGGAGGTGGCGCATATCTGCATCAGCCGACTGAAGCGTCACGCGCCCGCGGGCACGGACCTCCGAGATCGCATATCGATCAGTCGGTACGCAACGTACCAAGATGGTCACCGTCTGTCAAGGAGGCGATCATCTGCCGAGATGAGGGCGCCCGCCTCCCGGCGGTGTGCTCCTGCGCCTGCACGACCCCCCTCGTCCTCCGAGCGGGGCTCTTCAGAGGGTGGGCCGCCTCGTGCTGGGATTGTGTCGCGCAGGCCCGCGTCTGGTGCTCTCTGCGTGCGCGGAATGGCTGCAGCAGGGCCGTTCGCGGCGGGATTCGCCGCGCGGTCCGCCGCGACCTTGACCAGTCGCCGCGAAACCTGTACTCTTCTTATACCGACTGATCGTCTTGAATAAAAGTCGGTGGTGTGGCCGGTCATCGGGGCGTCCGCAGACGTTCCGGAAGCGAGGACAGGGAGGAAGAAGCCAACATGGATCACCAGTCGAGCCCCAGGTGCATCAGCACCCCACGGCGCAGGACGACGAGAGCTGCCGCGGCCGCCGTGCTCGCGCTCGCGACGGCCGCCGTCCTTGCCGCCTGCGGCAGCAGTTCGAGTCCGAGTTCGACCTCGACGAGCACGAGCTCGGGCGCGGCTGCCAGCTCGGGAGGTCTCAGCAAAGCGGCGAGCAACCCGAACGCCACGATGGTTGTCAACTACGCGGTGCCTCCAGCGACGCTCGACCCTGACTTCACGGAGGCAAACCAGGAAGTGGGTATCGACAGCGCGCTCTACTCGACGCTGACGCAGCAGGCCCACGAACCTGGGCCGCTGCCGGGGACCGAACAGACTGACCTCAACCCTACCGCGGTCAAGCCGTATCTCGCCACTTCGTGGCAGTTCAGCAACGGTGACAAGACTCTCACGTTCCACCTGCGCCCGGGACTGAAGTTCCCAAGCGGCGATCCCCTCGACGCCGAAGCCGTGAAGTGGTCGCTGGAACGCGACATCACCTCCGGAAGCGGAGGATCGTCGGTGCTGCTCGAATCTCAGTACAAGCCGCGGCTGATCACCTCGATCGCCGCTCCGAATCCGACCACGTTGGTGATCAACTACGTGCGCCCCGCCCCCAACCAGCCGGCGGTGTTCGCCTCTCCTGAGATATCGATCTACGATCCGAAGCTGGTGGAAGCACACGGTGGCCAGCAGGGTACGAAGCCCAACCAATGGCTCGCAAGCCACAGCGCCGGTTACGGTCCATACCTGCTCGAGAGCTACGTGCCTGGTCACGAGCTCGTGCTCGAACGAAACCCGAGCTTCTTCGAACCGGCGAAGACGAAGAAGATCATCGTGAACTTCATCTCGGATCCCGAAACGCTGCTGCTCGACGCGCGCTCAGGTGCGGCGGACGTGACCTTCGGGCTTCCCAACCAGGCGGCACACAGCCTCGTCGGAAATTCATGCTGCGTGGTCGGGGCCTTCAGCTCGCGGGAAGGCTACGGCATCATCCTTCCCGAGAACTCGAAGAATCCGTTCTTCCAGAGTGAAAAGTTCAGGCAGGCCCTCAGCTACGCCGTGCCCTATGAAGGGATCCTCAAGACGGTCGCCTACGGCTATGGCAAGCTGTACTTCGGGGAGTGGATGCCCACGTACTCCTTCTATGACCCCAAGGTCGGCGCCCCTCGCGCGTACGATCTCACGAAGGCCAAGCAGCTGTTGAAGGAATCGGGCGTCAAGACCCCGGTCAGCTTCCCGCTGTACGTCGCGCAGGGCTCGCTGCCGAGCAAGGAAATAGCAACTGAGGTCTCCGCCACCTGGCACGAACTCGGTGTGAACGCGACGGTCCAGGTGGTCTCGGCCGCCCAGTCGCTGGAAATCGAGTACGAATCCCACACTGGGCCTGAGGTGATCGCGATCGGCCCGCAGATCGTCGCTCCGGAATATTACTGGGGTTACGATCTCCAGTGCCCGGAACACAATCCGTTCAACGACACGCTGGTGTGTCTCCCGGCGGCGGACAAGCTGATGAAGGAACTGCCCTACGTGCGTGCCGCAGGCAACAGTGCCAAGGCGCAGCAGATCGTCAACGAAGCCGATGAAATGTACATCAAGGCCACTCCACAGATCTGGATCTACAACCAGAAGCTCGTCACGGTGCTCAGCAACCAGATCACGAGCTTCTACTCAGACGACATGCCGGAAATGCGCTTCTGGGCTATGCGCTGAAGCTCTCCCCGCATGAGGGGACCTGGGACGCGGGCATCGCGGTCTGCGGCAGACCGCATCCCGCGTCTGTCTGGGTTGCCTGGGCAGCGGCGCAGCCGGACGGGGCGGCTGCCTGCTGCTGGGCAGGGGCGCGGCGTGCGCTGGAGCGTCGGCGGCGTCATCCTGCTCGACGGGATCTTCTACACGGTGCTCACGCCCATGCTGCCGGGGCTGACTGCGGCGTTTCGGCTCTCCGAGGCGGCGGCGGGGGTGTTGAGCGCGTGTTATGCGATCGGCGCGTTCCTGGGCACGCCACCGAGCCTTGCCTTTGTCTCGAGCTGGGGGCCGCGCGCGGGGGTTGCCGCAGGCACCCTGCTGTTCGTGCTCTCCAGTGTTCTCTTCGGGGTTGCCCGGGATCCGGTGCCGCTGTTCGTGGGGCGTTTGGGACAGGGGCTTGGGGCGGCGTTCACCTGGACGGCCGGCCTGTCCTGGATGCTCGCAGTAGCCGCGCCCGAGCGTCGTGGACGCGCGATCGGCGCGGTGGAGTCGGTATCGCTCGTCGGCTCGCTGATGGGGCCTGCCGTCGGCGCGACCGCCGCCTCGATCGGGAGGGCGCCGGTGTTTCTGGCAGCTGCACTCGCGGCGGGCGTGCTGCTCGCTGGAGTTGCGCGCGCGCCGGCGATCCTGCTGCCTGGAGGCTGCCGAGTGCAGGACCTGCGATCGAGTGTCTCCTCTCCTGAGTTGGGGGCTGCGATGTGGCTGCTCGCACTCGCTGGACTGCTCGTCGGCACCATCTCGGTGCTCATGCCACTTCGCCTCGCTGCACTCGGCGTCGGCGCGAGCGGCATCGGGGCGACCTTTCTCGGCGCTGCGGTCGCGCTCGCAGTGGTCAACCCCGTTCTCGGCGTCTCACAGGACCGTGGATGGGTGCACGCAGCAGTTTTCGGGGCGCTTGCGCTGTCCGCGGGCTCGATCGCATCGCTGGCCCTGCCCGTGGGGGCGGTCACGGCGGCCGTGCTCACCGCGATCTCCACGTTCGCGGTCGGCATGATTTGGACTCCTGCGATCGCGATGCTCACTCGAGCATGCGAAGCGGCGAGGATGAGTCTCGCGGTGAGCGCGGCCCTGTTGAGCCTCTGTTGGGCGCCTGCGCTCACGGTCGGCGCGGTGGCGGCCAGCGCGATCGCCGGATCGATCGGCAACGCTCCCGTCATGCTCGGCGGAGCGCTGTTGTGCGTCGCTGCAGTCCTCCGCCTCGCAGCGGCGCCGGCGGTGATCGTCGACCCCGCTCAGCGCGCGCGGATTCCGTCGAGGAGCAGGTCGCAGTAGCGCTCGGCGATCTCTGCGGGGGTGAGGCGCCCTGAGGATCGCAGCCATTGGGGCATGTAGTTGACCGCCCCGAGCACCATCATCAGCGCGATCTGGGGATCGACGATCGCGAAGCTGCCCTCCTCCGCGCCGCGCTCGAGCAGGGTTGCAAGGATCTGCTCGAAGCGGTCGCGGTCGGCTCGCAGCTGATCCCAGTCGGGCTCGTGCTGCAGGGTGCGCCGCTCCTGGTCGAAGACGATCATGTGGTCGATGTGGGTGGCGACGTGCTGCAGCCAGACGACCATCAGCTTGCGCAGCTGCCGCTCGGCAGGGGCGGGGACCTCGAGGATCTCGCCTGCCTGCCGCAGCAGGGGCTCCATCAGCTCCTGCAGCACGCCGAGCAGAAGCTCCCGCTTGCTTTCGGTGTAGTGGTAGAGCCCGCCCCTCGTCATCCCCGTCGCGGCGATGAGGTCGTCGATCGAGGTTGCGTGGTAGCCCTTCTGTGCAAAGACCCGTGCCGCCTGGTCGATCAGCCCTCGGCGGCGCGCGTCGTACCGTGCACGGAGGGCGGGCCGGCTCGGAGGGGTCGCCATCGCGCCTAGCCCTGCTCGCGCTGAGGCGCCCCCGCAGGACTGCTTGGCGCCCTCGCCGCGGCAAGCGCGGTGAAGGGCTCGAGAGAGTCGGGGTCGGCGAGCGCCTCGCGGCTTGCGGCCGACTCGGGTGGGACGCCGGCGAGGATCCGCTTCACCGGCACCTCGAGCAGCTTGCCCGTTCTCGTGCGGGGGATCGTCGCGACCTCGATCACATCGCTTGGCAGGTGCCTCGGGGAGCAGTCCTCGCGGATGCGCTGCCTGATCTGCTGCCTCAGCGCCTCGTCCAGCGTTGCCCCAGGCCTCAGGCTGACGAACAGCGGCATCCAGCCGTCGACGTCGACGACGAGAGCGTCCTCGATCTCCGGGATCGCGAGCACGGCGCGGTAGATCTCGCTGCTGCCCATCCGCACGCCGCCACGGTTTATCGTCGCGTCGCTTCTGCCGTAGAGGATCGCGCTGCCGCGCGGCGTGATCTGCACCCAGTCTCCGTGACGCCACAAGCCGGGGTAGACGGAGAAGTAGCTCTCCCGGTAGCGCGAGCCGTCCGGGTCGTTCCAGAGACCGAGGGGCATCGATGGCATGGGCTGGGCGATGACGAGCTCACCGACCTGCCCGACGACCGGGTGTCCCTGCTCGTCGAGAGCTCGGACGTCGGCCCCGAGCGCCCTGCACTGGAGCTCGCCGAGGTGGACCGGCAGCAGCGGGCAGCCGCCGAGGAACGCGGTGCAGACGTCTGTGCCGCCGCTCGCCGAGAACAGCCACATCCGCTCGCCGAGCTCCTCGTAGACCCAGCCGAACCCCTCTGGGGGCAGCGTGGATCCGGTTGAGCCGATGCTTTGGAGGCGGCTGAGATCCCGCCCCGCCGTGGGGTGGACACCCCGCTTCATGCAGGCGGAGATGTAGCCGGCGCTCGTCCCGAGGCAGTCCATCTCGGTGTCGGCTGCGAGCTGCCAGAGAGCGTCCATGTCCGGGAAGCCCGGGCTGCCGTCGTAGAGGATGATCGTGGTGCCGAGCAGCAGCGCGCCGACGAGGAAGTTCCACATCATCCACCCGGTCGTCGTGAACCAGAACATCCGCTCGCCCGGGTGCAGATCGAGGTGGAGGCTGAGAGCCTTCAGGTGCTCGAGCACGATCCCGCCCTGGCTGTGGACGATCGCCTTTGGAAGCCCAGTCGTGCCTGAGGAGTAGAGGATCCACAGGGGGTGCTCGAACTCCACCTGCTCGAAGCGGAGATCGCCAGCGGTCTGCCGCAGCCGCTCCCAGCCGATCGTGCCCTTCAGCTCCGCCTCCGGGTTCAGGACGCCAAGCAGCACGCATCGACGCAGAGAGGGCAGCTGCTCGATCAGGCTCTGCACGACGGGGAGGCGGTCGTACTGCCGGCCCTCGAAGACGTAGCCGTCCACTGCGAGCAGCACTGAAGGCTCGATCTGGGCGAAGCGGTCGAGCACCCCGCGTGCACCGAAGTCTGGGGAGCAGCTGGACCAGATCGCGCCGATCGATGCGCAGGCGAGGAAAGCCGCGACCGTCTGGGGGATGTTCGGCATGTAGGCGACGACCCGGTCGCCGGGACCGACCCCGAGCTCTCGAAGCCCGGTCGCGATCCTCGCCGTCTCCTGCCGCAGCTGACCCCAGGTCCAGCTCTGCGGGCCCTCCCGCTCGCTCGCGAAGACGATCGCAACGTCGTCCTGCCGCCGGTCGGTGAGGGCCTGTTGCGCGTAGTTGAGCTTCGCGCCGGGGAACCATCGTGCTCCCGGCATCTCCGCGCTGGCGAGCACGCGCTCGTAGGGGCTCGAGGTCCTGACTTCAAAGAAGTCGAAGATCGAGGCCCAGAACGCCTCGAGCTCGTTCACCGACCAGCGCCACAGCGCCTCATACCCGTCCACCTGCACCCCGAGCCGCTCGCGCAGGAAGCGGATGTAGCGCGTGAGGTTCGCCCGCTCCAACCGTTCAGGTGAGGGGGACCAGAGGATCGGAGGGTCCACCATGGCGGCAGAGCGTACCACAGATGACGTCAGAAAAACCGTCTGTTCGGTATAACTTGGGCGATGGATCTGGACCTGTCCGCACAGCACCGCCTGATAGCCGCGACCGTTCGCGAATTCGCGCAGGGGGAGGTCGCCCCGCTCGCCGCGGAGCTCGACAGGACGAAGTCGTTTCCCTACGAGATCGTCGCGAAGCTCGGCAGCCTCGGGCTGATGGGGATCCCCTTCCCGGAGCGCTATGGAGGAGCCGGTGCGGACACGCTCGCCTACGTTCTCGCCGTCGAGGAGCTCGCGCGCGTGGACTCCTCGGTCGCGATCACCCTGTGCGCCCACACCTCGCTTGGCACTCAGCCCATCTATCTGTTCGGCACTGAGGGTCAGCGTGAGGAGTGGATGCCGAGACTCTGCTCTGGAGAGATCCTCGGCGCGTTCGGGCTCACCGAGCCTGAGGCCGGCTCTGATGCCGCCAACACGCGCACGAGGGCGCGCCTTCAGGGTGGAGAGTGGGTGATCGACGGCGCCAAGCAGTTCATCACGAACGCGGGAACCGACATCTCAGGCGTCGTCTGCATCACCGCAATCACCGGCGAACAGGTCGACGGCGCTGCCGAGGGTGCCCTCGGGCTCTCGAGAGCCGAGAGAGAGGCCGCTTCCGCTGAGAGCAGCCGCCCTGCCGGCGCAGGGTCAGCCGAGCGTGCTGCAGCCCGCGAGATCGGTGGCGGTCGGCGGTCGGACCACGAGGCCGATCGCGATCGCGCGCGGGAGATCTCGAACATTCTCGTCCCCAACGGCAGCCCCGGCTACGAGCAGGGCCAGCTCTACCGCAAGATGGGTTGGAACGCCTCCGACACCCGTCCACTCACCTTCAGTGGATGCAGGGTTCCTGAGCAGAACCTGCTTGGGCAGCGGGGCGCGGGTCTTGCGCAGTCCTTCGCGGTTCTCGACATCGGCAGGATCGGTGTCGCGGCGATGGGTGTCGGGCTGGCCCAGGGTGCGCTCGATCAGGCGCTCGCCTATGCGAGACAGCGACATGCATTCGGGCGGCCCATCTCCAAGCTCCAGGCGATCCAGGCGAAGCTCGCCGACATGTCGACCGAGATCGAGGCGGCGCGGCTGCTCGTGTACAGGGCGGCGCTCGCGAAGGACGCCGGGCGCAGCTTCACTCTTGCTGCCGCCCAGGCGAAGCTGAAGACCGGACGCCTCGCCGTGCGCTGCGCTGAGGAGGCGGTCCAGATCCACGGCGGGTATGGCTACATCGAGGAGTACCCCGTCTGTCGGTTCTACCGAGACGCGAAGATCCTCACGATCGGCGAGGGCACCGATGAGATCCAGCAGCTGGTGATCGCAAGGAGCCTGGGTGCCTGACTGGAACCTCCCCCGCGCCGCCGCGCAATGTTCGCGAGCGTTCTGATAGCCAACCGCGGCGAGATCGCCGTTCGGATCGCGCGCACGCTGCACAGGATGGGGATCGAGGCGATCGCGGTCTTCAGCGACGCGGATCTGCACGCCAAGCACGTGCGCATCGCAGACCGCGCGATCCGCATCGGCCCAGCACCCGCCTCGCAGTCGTACCTGAACATCGAGCGGATCGTGCAGGCGGCGATCCACAGCGGCGCGGAGGCGGTCCATCCAGGGTATGGCTTTCTCTCCGAGCGGGCAGAGCTCGCGAAGGCGTGCATGCAGGCTGGCCTTCGCTTCGTCGGGCCGAGTCCAGAGGCGATCGCTCTGCTCGGCGACAAGGCCGCTGCGAAGAGGGTCGCGGCTGCGGCTGGGATCCCCGTGATAGAAGGGCTGCTGCCGCCTCCTCCCTCCGACTCCTCGCAGGAGCCTGAACGGCAGCTGAGCGACGAGCGGATCATCGCCTGGGCGCGCTCGCAGCCGCTGCCGCTGCTGCTGAAGGCCGCCGCCGGCGGCGGTGGAAGGGGGATGAGGCTCGTTCGCGAGCTGGCGGAGCTTCCTGATGCCATCGCGGCCGCGAGGCGCGAGGCGAGCTCCGCGTTCGGTGACGGGAGCCTGATCGTCGAGCGCTGCATCGAGCATGCGCGGCACATCGAGGTTCAGGTGCTCGCCGACCACTTCGACAACGTCATTCATCTCGGTGAGCGGGAGTGCAGCCTCCAGCGCCGACACCAGAAGGTGATCGAGGAGGCGCCATCGCCGATCGTCGGGGAGGCGCTGAGGCAGAGGATCGGCGAGGCCGCCGTCGCGCTCGCCCGCGCCTGTCGCTACACCGGTGCCGGCACCGTCGAGCTGCTCGTTGAGCGCGATGATCCTGAGCGGTTCCATTTCCTCGAGATGAACGCCCGCCTGCAGGTCGAGCACGCCGTCACAGAGGCGGTGAGTGGGCTCGACCTCGTCGAGATGCAGCTCAGGGTCGCCGCTGGTGAGCCGCTGCCGATCGGCCAAGAGGATCTGAGGATCGAAGGCCACGCGATAGAGGCGCGAATCTACGCGGAGGATCCAGGGGCTGGATTCCTGCCCTCCACTGGGCGCGTGCTCGTCTACCGCAAGCCACGAGCGGCGGCTGCTCGGGAGTGCTCTGAGAGCGGGGGAGAAGCGCTGCAGGGCGGGCTGGCCCCGCCAGATTGTGACGAGCAGCCCCGTGCCGCAGGGTGCCCTCGAGGTGGACGGCGGCTGCGCCTCGACACCGCGCTCTGCGAGGGTGATGTGATCGTCGGGGAGTACGACCCGATGCTCGCGAAGCTGATCGCACACGCGGAGGACCGCAGCAGCGCGCTCTCGCTGCTGCGGAGTGGGCTCGCGCAGATGAGAGTGATCGGGCCTGCTACGAACATCCCGTGGCTTGCGGGGCTGCTTGCGCGTGAAGAGGTGCGCGAGGGCGAGATCGACACGACCCTGCTCGAGCGCATCAGCGGCGAGCTCTGTCTCCCGCCCGCAGACGAGCCGATGCTCGCCTGCGCGGCCCTCGTCGCACTGGTCGAGGACGGGCGTGGGGCTGGTCGCCTCGGGTCGGGCGCCGTGGGGCCTGAAGGCGCCCTGGGGCCTGAAGGCGCCCTTGGGTCTGCGGGCGCCTTGGGGTCTGCGGGCGCCTTGGGGTCGGGCGCGGCTGGTGTCGACGCCTGCGGCTTGGATGCCTGGGGTCTTGCCGACGGCTGGCGGCTTGATGGCCGTGCGCTCGCGAGGATGCGGCTGCGCGGTCCCTCTCGTGAGGTCGAGGCGCGGGCCCTGCCGCTTGGCGGCGGCCGCTGGCGGATCCCCTCGACACGGTCGCTTGCGCAGGAAGGTGCGGCTGCTGACGATCGCTCCCCTTCAGGGGATTCGGCGCTGCCTGGGGATGAAGTGCCGCCTGCTGCGGATGAAGTGCCGCCCGAGGGTCAGCGGCTGCCAGAGGATTGCCGCACCGATCCGAGAGGGGGTGCCTTCGGGCTCGAAGTGATCGCAACGCCAGGTGGCTCGGAGATCCTCCTCCTCGACGGCGGCACCGGACAGCTGCGCCGCATCGAGGTCCACCGCGACGCCGACGCGCTCTGGCTCGTCGATGACGGCACGCCGCTGCGCTTCACGCCGACTGCTCAGCGCGTCGCAAGGGGGGCCGTGAAGCGCTCGCTGCAGGCGCCGATGCCCGGCCGCGTCCTCGAGGTGAGGGCGGCACAGGGACAGGCGGTGAGCGAGGGGCAGGTGCTCGTCGTGCTCGAGTCGATGAAGATGGAGCTGTCGATCACCTGTCCCGAAGATGGGCTCGTCGAGCTCGTCAACGTCGCGCCCGGCAGCCAGGTGCAGGAGGGCGAGACCCTGCTCGCCCTTGCCCCACCGCCGGCAGGCGAGGAGCTGCCTCCTGCGGGCGAGGTGCGGCTGCCTGCGGGCGAGGTGCGGCTGCCTGCGGGCGAGAAGCTGCCTCCTGCGGGCGAGAAGCTGCCGCCGGCGACGGCAGAGATGCAGGCGCAGCGATGACTGTGCTCGCCAGTCACGCCGATCTCTCCTCCCCTCAGTTCTCAGCGAACCAGGCTGAGCATGAAAGGCTTTGCGCCGACCTGCGCAAGCGTCTGCGCCGCGCCGCCGCGGGTGGGGGGCCGCGCGCTCTGCAGCGCCACCTCCGTCGCGGCAAGCTCGCTCCCCGCGAGCGGATCGAGCGCCTGCTCGATCCGGCTTCCCCATTCCTCGAGCTCTCTCCGCTCGCCGCTGAGGGGCTCTACGGAGGCGATGCACCTGGGGCGGGGATCATCACTGGCGTTGGCCTGGTCGCCGATCGGCACGTGCTCGTCATCGCCAACGATGCGACAGTGAAGGGCGGCAGCTACTACCCGCTGACCGTCAAGAAGCATCTGCGTGCCCAGCAGGTCGCGATCGAGAACAGGCTGCCCTGCATCTACCTCGTCGACTCTGGTGGCGCATTCCTGCCAGCCCAAGACGAGGTTTTCCCTGACAGGGAGCACTTTGGCCGGATCTTCTTCAACCAGGCGAGGATGTCGGCGGCGGGCATCCCCCAGGTAGCGGCGGTGATGGGCTCCTGCACCGCTGGGGGCGCGTACGTGCCTGCGATGAGCGATGAGACTGTCATCGTCGCCGGGCAGGGGACGATCTTCCTTGGGGGCCCGCCGCTCGTAAAGGCCGCAACTGGGGAAGTCGTCTCGGCGGAGGAGCTTGGGGGCGCGCAGCTCCACGCTCAGCGCTCCGGCGTTGCAGATCACCTCGCGCAGGACGAGGAGCATGCGCTCTCGATCCTCCGCTCGATCGTCGCGACGCTGCCCGCGCCGCAGAGCGCGCCCTGGCAACGCACAGCGTCGCGCGAGCCGAAAGCCTCGATGCAGACGCTCTACGGCGCGATCCCTCCTGACAGCAGGACCCCATATGACCCGCGGGAGATCCTCGCCCGGATCCTCGACGCCAGCGAGCTCCACGAGTTCAAGGCGCAGTACGGCACGACGATCGTCTGCGGATTCGGCCACATCTTTGGCCACCCTGTCGGAGTGCTCGCCAACCATGGCATCCTCTTCAGCGAGAGCGCGCTGAAGGCGGCCCACTTCATCGAGATCTGCGACCAGAGAGGGGTGCCCCTCGTCTTCCTCCAGAACATCAGCGGCTTCATCGTTGGACGCACCTACGAGGAAAGGGGGATCGCGAAGGATGGCGCGAAGATGGTCGCAGCCGTCGCGACAGCGAGAGTCCCGAAGCTCACGGTGGTCGTAGGGGGGTCCTTCGGCGCCGGCAACTATGCGATGGCGGGCAGGGCTTACGATCCCCGGTTTCTGTGGATGTGGCCAAACGCACGGATATCGGTGATGGGGGGCGAGCAGGCGGCGAGGGTCCTCGCGAGCGTGAAAGCAGATGACTCAGGAGGGCAGGCCGACTCGGCGGGGCAGGCCGACTCGGCGGGGCAGGCCGACTCGGCGGGGCAGGCCGACTCGGCGGGGCAGGGCGACTTGCTGCGGGAGCAGTATGAGCGCCAGGGCCACCCCTACTACTCGACCGCCCGTCTCTGGGATGACGGCGTCATCGACCCGAAGCAGACCAGGCGGGTCCTTGGCCTCGCGCTTGGCATCTGCGCGAACGCGCCGCTGCCTGACCGGGCGACGACGATGTTCAGGATGTGAGAGGTGACCGCACGCTTCCACATCTCAGCATCGCGCCTCTGCGCCCCTGCTTCCTCGACGCCGCTCAGCACGCCACGCCGCATCGCTGCGCAGCGTCGCGCGTCTGTTCATCCGCGCAGTTGCGTTCACCGCACTCACACCGGACCGCTTCACAGGAGAGCGAGATGATGTACCGCTCGATGCTGTTCGTTCCCGGCCAGCAGGCGAGCTGGGTGGAGAAGGCCACAGCGGCGCAGCCTGACGCGATCATTCTCGACCTCGAGGATGCGGTGCCTGAGTCTCAGAAGGATCTCGCGAGAGTCACCGTCGCGAGCTCCATCGACGCCGTTCACCAGCGCGCTCGCGGCGATCTCAGCGATGTCTGGGTGCGGCCGAACGCGTGGGAGAGCAGACGGGCTGGTGGCGATGTGGAGGCAACGGTTCGCCCTGGGCTGTCAGGGTTCGTGCTGCCAAAGGTCTATGGACGGGATGATGTCCTGCGCTTCGATGCGCTCGTCAGCCACTGCGAGATTCGCAGTGGCCTCATCGAGAACAGCATCCGTCTCATCCCCGTCCTCGAGACAGCTGAGGCGATGGCCCAGTGCGAGGAGATCGCAGCCGCATCACCGCGGGTCGCAAGCCTCGTCGCGATCGCCGCGAGGGACGGAGACGCCTCGCGCGCCCTTCGCTGCGGCTTCACTGACGATGGCCTCGAGACGCTCTACCTCAGAAGCAGGGCGCTGCTCGCCTCTCGGGCGGCACATCACCAGTTCGCGCTGTGCGGACTCTGGCAGGAGGTTCGCGATCTCGAGGGCCTCACGCGCTTCGCGCGCAGAGAACACACGCTTGGCTATGACGGCCAGCTCGTCATTCACCCTTCTCATGTCGAGCCTGTGCATCAGGTGTATACGCCTTCTGCTCAGATGATCGAGCTCTATGAAGGCCTCATAGAGGCGTTCTCTGTCGCGGAGGCGGAAGGCAAGGGTGCTGTCGAGTACCGCGGGCAGCACGTCGATCGCGCGCACTATCAGACGGCCCGTGCGATCGTCGAACGGGCTCGACGAGGTGACACCTGATCTCGAGCGCCAGCTCGAGGAGAAAGGAGAATGGCTCGCGTGCCTGGGATGTTCTTCGAGGATTTCGAGGTGGGCGTCGTCCTCGCCCACGAGATGCGACGGACTGTCACAGAGTCTGACAACGTCTGGTTTTCAGCCATAACGATGAATCCACAGCCGCTGCACATCGATGAGGAGTTCTCGAAGGGCTCGATGTACAAACAGCGGATCGTCAACAGCATTCTCACGCTTGGACTCGTCGTTGGGCTGACGGTCGCTGAGACGACGCTCGGGACGACGCTCGGAAACCTCGGCTTCAGAGAGGTCAGATTCCCGAAGCCGGTATTTCATGGTGACACGATCCGCGCTGAGACGGAGGTGCTGCAGGTGCGCGATTCCCGTTCCCAGCCGCAGGCGGGAATCGTCACAGTCCGACACCGAGGCTTCAACCAGCACGACGAGCTCGTCTGCGAATGTGAACGCGTGTTCATGATGAAGCGCCGTCTCACGCCGGCGAGTCCTGACGCCTGACCGCGTCCCTCAAGCGGACTTTCGCGCTGCGCCCGCTTCGGTTGCGCCCGTCGCTGAGGCGCGTGCCTGCGCGAGCGCGGCTTCGACGACCTGCCGCTGGTTTTCGATCTTCAGCCGCCTGGCCAGGATCTTCACCGCTTCGGTCGGATCGCCGCTCAGCTGCAGCGCGCGCCCGAGATCGTAGAGGGCGTAGGCGTAGGTGAGGCAGCTTTCGCTCACCGGTGTGAGGCAGCTGCTCAGGCTCTGCCCCGTCGCTGCAAGCGCGGCACGCAGCAGGGGCACCGCTTCCTGTGATCGCCCTTCGAGCAGCAGGCTGTGGCCTTCAGCCTCCAACGCGGCGGCGCGGCTGCTCGAGACGATCGAGCTCTGTCTCTGTGAGGCTTCACCGGCGGGCGCTCGCTGCGCGGCCGCACCTGCTGCGCTCCGATTCGTGCCCTTTGAAGCGCGCGCTGTGCGCCCCGAGCGCGCGGCCCCCGTGCGCGCGGCCCCCGTGCGTGTGGCCCCTGTGCGTGCGGCTCCCGTGCGTGTGGACCCCGTGCCCGTGGACCCCGTGCGCGCGGCGCGGCCACCTGCTTTGGCCCTCGATGTCTGGACGCCGGCGCGCGGAGTCGCGCCGGCGTGGGTTTCGGCGCTCGCCCTCAGGCGTTCAGGCCTGCCTCGCGAGTGCCCGCCAGTGGCAGCGAGGGCAACGCCCACCGCTGCGATCAGGATCGCAAGCGCAGCGAGCGCGCCCGCCCGTGCTCGCACGCGGCCTGGTCGCGAAGGCGCCTCGGTGGCAGCGACTGCCGAGGTCGAGGGCTCCCTCATCCGCAGGGCTGGCAGGCGCGCGCGCCTCTCGCCTGGCCTGCTGCCGATCTCGCAGTGCTCGATCGGCGCACCTGAGAGCTCCAGCTCGCATGCGACGCTTGCGGGGAACTCGACCCCCGCCTGCTGCAGCGTCGCGAAGCTCACAGGGCTGCCATCGGCATCTCGCAGCAGGTGCAGAAGGAGCGCCTGCTGCTGGTCGAGCGGCTCGAATGGTGCCTGCCACAGCCCCGTTGCCTCACCGCGATCATCGACCGTTCTGCTGCTGCGCGATCGCAAACGAATCTCTTGCCCTGTCGCTTGAATGATCTCCTGATCTTCTACCCGGATTCGCTCACGCGTATTCTGGGCCCTCGCGCGCGCGGGCGCGCCGACTTGATGGCACTGCGGTGGGTCGCCAAGCTCTCTGGGCCCTTGCGCGCGCGGGCGCGCCGCGGCCTGGGTGCCTGGCGCCCGTAGCAGTGGCCTTGGCCCCTTGCGCGCGGGCGCGCCGGCCAGCCCTGCTGCCCCTCACTTCGCCGCGCGGATCGCCGCCTGGGCGGCGGCGACGCGGGCGATCGGCACGCGGTAGGGCGAGCAGGACACGTAGTCGATGCCCGAGTGGTGGAAGAAGTCGATCGAGTCGGGGTCGCCGCCGTGCTCGCCGCAGATGCCGAGCTTCAGCTGCAGCTTGGCCTTTCGCCCAAGCCATGCGCCCATTCTCACCAACTGGCCGACACCGGGGGTGTCTAGCGTCTCGAAGGGCGAGCGGTCGAGGATCCCCACGTCGATGTAGCGGCCGATTATCCTGCCCTCGATGTCGTCACGGCTGAAGCCGAGCGCCGTCTGCGTCAGGTCGTTCGTGCCGAACGAGAAGAAGTCTGCGTCGCCTGCGATCTCGTCGGCTTGGAAGCAGGCGCGGGGCAGCTCGATCATCGTGCCGATCAGGTACTCCCCTGGGTTGTGGGGCTCGGCCGCGCGTTCGATCAGCGCGCGGGTGATCGAAAGCTCCGCCTCGTAGGCGACGAGCGGCACCATCACCTCGACCCGCGCGCCCTGGACCTTCGAGGCGGCGGCGAAGAGAGCGTCGACCTGCATTTCGTAGAGCTTCGGGTAGAGGATCCCCAGCCGCACCCCGCGTGTGCCGAGCATCGGGTTCTGCTCCTGGAGCTGCTCGACGCGGGCGCGCTCTCGTGAGCCCTCCTCCATAGTCGTCGGGTCGGGCAGGAACTCGTGGAGGGGAGGGTCGAGGAGTCGCACGGTGATCGGCCGCCCCTCGACGGCGTGCAGGATCTGCTCGAAGTCCGCTTCTTGGAGCGGGCGCAGCTCGTCGATCGCGCGCTGGCGCTGCACCTCGTCTTCGGCGAGGATCACCGCCGCCATCAGAGGCTGGCGCTCTCCTAGGAACATGTGCTCGGTGCGGCAGAGGCCGATGCCTTCTGCGCCGAGCTCGACCGCCTTCTCCGCGTCTGCCGGGGTGTCGGCGTTTGCGCGCACGCCGAGCGTGCGCAGCTCATCACACCAGCAAAGCACCGTCTGCAGGTGCTCGGAGACGACGGGCTCGCTCAGGGGCACCTCGTCGAGGGTCACGCGCCCGAGGGTGCCGTCGATCGCGATCCGATCGCCCGCCCTCAGGAGGTGCTCGCCGATCCGCACCTCGCCTGCCGCCTCGTCGACGAGGACGGTGGCTGCGCCGGTCACCGCGGGCCGGCCGAGGCCGCGGGCGACGAGCGCGGCGTGGCTCGCCTTCCCGCCCTCGCTCGTCAGGATCCCTCGCGCTGCATGAAAGCCCGCCACGTCGTCTGCCTCTGTGAAGGAGCGCACGAGGATCACGTCCCTGCCCTCGGCCGCTGCGAGCACCGCCTCGCGCGCACTGAGCGCGATCTCGCCCTTCGCCGCGCCAGGGGAGGCCGCGATGCCTGTCGCGACCACCTCGTAGTGCGCTGATTGGTCGAAGATCGGGTGCAGCAGGGCCTCGAGCGAGCTCGCATCGATCGTGGCGATCGCCGCTGCGCGGTCGAGCAGACCTTCGGAGACGGCGTCTACTGCGAAGCGGACTGCGGCTTGGGCCGGCCGCTTCGCGCTCCGTGTCTGCAGCATGTAGAGGCGGCCCTCCTGGACGGTGAACTCCGTGTCCTGCATGTCGCCGTAGTGGCGCTCGAGCTTGCGCAGGATCTCGAGCAGCTGTGCGTGGATGTCCGGCAGCAGCTGCTGCAGCTGCCGCAGATCCTTTGGTGTGCGCGCACCAGAGACCACGTCCTCGCCCTGGGCGTTCGGCAGGTAGTCGCCGGAGGGCTCAGGGGCGCCTGTGATCTCGTCGCGCGAGAAGGCGACGCCGCTGCCGCTGTCGTTCCCAAGGTTGCCGAACACCATCTGCTGGACGTTGACGGCGGTTCCCCAGTCGGCGGGGATCCTGTTCATCCGCCGGTAGGCGACGGCGCGCTCGTTCTCCCAGGAGTCGAAGACGGCGCGGATCGCCGCGATCAGCTGGGTGAACGGATCTGCCGGAAAGTCGTAGAAGCTCTGGAAGGCACGTGTCAGCTTCTGCAGCGCCGCCGCGTCGAGCTCTGTGTCGAGGCGCACGCGAAGGTCCGCCTTCGCTGCAGCTATCGCCTGCTCGAAGCGTGCGCTGTCGATCCCCAACACGACGTTGCCGTACATCTGCACGAACCGCCTGTAGGTGTCCCATGCGAACCGCTCGTCGCCTGTGCGCTCTGCGAGGCCGACGACGGTCTCGTCGTTCATCCCGAGGTTGAGGACGGTGTCGAGCATCCCCGGCATCGACTCGCGCGCGCCTGAGCGAACCGAGACGAGCAGCGGGTCGAGGCGATCGCCGAGCTTCTTGCCTGCGCTGCGCTCGAGGCGGCCAAGCGCCTGCCTCACCTGCTGCTCGAGGCCCTCTGGGAGCCTGCGAGCGCCCTTCATGTAGGCGACGCACGCCGCCGTCGTGATCGTGAAGCCGCCTGGCACCCGCTCAGCGCCGAGCACCCTCGTCATCTCCGCGACGTTCGCGCCCTTGCCGCCGAGCAGGTCCCGCTGCTCCCGTGAGCCGTCGGCGAAATCGACGATCCAACAGCGATCGGTGGGAAGCGCCGCACTCATCTGCATGCATATTGTCAGGACTGCGCCGATATCGTCAGGCCTGCTCCGCGCGATGCCGTGCCGGCGGCGCTCGCAGATAGCGGGTATTATCTCGAGGCGATGCCCGCCGATGCCAGCTTCTCCGAGGCGGCCTGTGAAGGGGTCGCTCCGCCGCTCTCGCACCCCGCCGCGGGCGTGTCCCGCCTTTCTTCCCGCCTGCCCTCAGGGGTGTCGTGATCGTCGGCGGACCTGGCGGGATCGGCCCCACTGCGCACTACACCGCCCACGTCTGGGCGCGCAACGGGCTCTCCCACCCGGAGCTTGCGACCTGGCGGGGCAGGGTGATGTTCGAGGCGCTGCGGCCCGTGATGTGCATGAGCGGCGCCCTCGGCGGCCCGACGCTCGAGGCGCACCTGCTCGCGCGCCACCATGCGATCGACGTGCTGCTGCGGCGCCTGATCGACTCCGAGGAAGCAAGCCAGGTCGTCGAGCTCGCGTGCGGGCTTTCCCCGCGTGGGTGGCGCTTCGCCGGGGATCATGGCGATCGTCTCACCTACGTCGAGGCGGACCTGCCCGCGATGGCGCAGCGCAAGCGCGAGGCCCTCCGCCGCCTCGGCTCGCTCAGCGCGACCCATCGCGTCGCCTCCGTCGACGTGCTCGAGCCCGCAGGCGAGCACAGCCTCGAGCAGCTCGTCTCGACGCTGAAGCCGGAGGCGGGCCTCATCGTCATCACTGAGGGCCTGCTCGGGTATCTGCAGCGGCCGGCGCTCGAGGGACTGTGGGCTCGGATCGCCTCGCAGCTCGAGCGCTTCAGCGTGGGGCACTATCTCAGCGATCTGCATCTCGCAAGTGGTGCGGGCCGAGCGGTCGATGCCTTCCGGCTTGCGCTCGGCGTGTTCGTTGGCGCGAGCGTGCCGCTGCACCACTTCAGCGAGCGCGGCGAAGCGCAGGACGCGCTGAGACGGGCGGGCTTCACGAGTGCGATCGTCGCCGATGCGCGCGATCCCGGCGGCGGCGCAGCCCTCAGGCACGACGGCGATGGTCTCACCTGCGTGCTCCACGCACGCGTCGCGCATGCCTCGCCGCGTGCACCGGGCCGCCCAGCGCCCGCTCAGCAGGGGCTGCGATCCTGACGCCGCTACGATTGCTCAGATGCGGCCTGTCCGCCGGCGATCAGATGCGGTGAAACGCTCCTCTTCGCGCCCTCGTCGAGTGGCGGCCTGCGCTGCGGCGGTCCTCTGCGCGGCGCTTGCGCTCGCGCTGGGCATTCCGTCGGTGGGACTCGCCGAGCGGCTCGGCGGTCACGCTCGCCTGCGCGAGCAGGTGCACAGGCACAGCGGGCGCTCTCATCGGCATCGTCAGCCGCATCGCCGGAAGGTGCGGCGCGTGCCGATGCGCCCGCCGCACCGGCGGCCATACACGCCGGTGCTCGGCGACTGGGAGGGGATCGCCGAAGGGATGCCGATCAGCTTCCGGCTCGTCTACAGGCCGAAGTACCTCGCCGTCCACGACGCTCCCTACGGCTATGAAGATCTCGTGCTCGTGCGGCATGGCTTCAACGCAGAAGAACCCGGCTGCGCGCCCGCGTACTCAGGGACCTCGCAGGAAGGCTCCGCCGACGGCATCGTCAGCCCGATCGCCGCGAGCGGCATCTTCGAGAGCCCAGGCTTCTCCGCGAAGGGGGGGTTGACCGGCCCGCGCAGCGCCGTCTTCCAGCGCGAAGAATCAGCTTTGCCCATCGGCCGATACGGGCAGGCCTGCAGGCGGGTGATCACCTGGCATCTGCATCCTGCCCACAGGCTGCCTGTAGCCGACGGAGAATGGACGCTGAAGTTCGCAAGCGGCGAAACCGAGACCTTCCGCGTGCTTGCCGGCGGGCGTGTCGCGAGCGGGATCGGCCTGCCTTCGATGCCGCCGGAATGCGGCGCTCCGGCGGGCGGGGTGGAACTGTTCATCGCCGCCGGGGGGTCGTCGAGCCACGAAGAGCCGGAATACGCAACGAAGATCGAGATCACCTTCTCCGGCTCCAGTGCATCTGGTCAGATGTCGTTCGGCTCCTCGCCCGGCTGTGTGGCATCGCTCACCGCCTCGCTGACGAAGCCTGCGCGATCGTAGTGAGCAGCTTTGTGCGGAACGCCTCTTTTGAGAAGCGCTGCGCGTGACGCGCGATCTCGGCGGGAGGGGTCGCGATCTCCTCGCAGCGCTCGATCGCGCGAAGCACGCTCTGCGGCGAGTGATCGTAGAAGAACGCTCCAGTGACCCCGTCGATCACGGTCTCGAGCGCGCCGCCCCTGCCAAGTGCGACGACCGGCTTGCCCGCCGCCTGGGCCTCGACCGGCACGATCCCGAAGTCCTCCTCTCCAGGGACGCAGACGGCGCGCGCGCTCTGCATCAGCTGCCTGAGCTCCTCGTCCTGCAGGCGGCCGTGGAAGGTGACGGTCGGCCCTGCGATTGAGCGCAGCTTCTGCTCAGCAGGGCCTGTGCCGACCACGTCGAGACCGATCCCCGCGAGGCTCGCCGCGGCGACGATCGCATCGACGCGCTTGTAGGGCAGCAGCCTGCAGAGCACGAGCAGCCGCTCCCCGCGCGGGCTGGGGGTGAAGCGCTCCGTGTCGACGGGCGGGTGGACGATCGGGGCTTCCCGGCCGTAGGCATCCCAGATGCGCTGCCGCACCGCACCGCTGTTTGCGACGTAGAGGCTCGGCCTCGCCGCCGCCCTGCCGTCCCAGGCGCGCAGCGCCGGTGACAGCGGCTTCAGCAGCGCCTGCCTCGGCGAGGCGCGCAGGTACTCGCTGCCATACAACCACCGCGCAGGAGTGTGGCAGTAGACCACGTGAAACGTGCCAGGCCCGGTTCTGACCGAATGCGCCCACCCACTCGAGCTCGAGATCACGAGATCCTGATCGAGCCTGCCGAAGGAGCGGAACGCGAGCGGGTAGAGGGGCAGCAGGTTCCTGAAGGACCGATCGACGGGCAGGTGCTGCAGCGGTGAGGTGCGGATGTCGAGGCTCTGAAACTCTGGAAAGGTGGACTCGCGCCGGTAGAGGGAGGTGCAGATGGGCGCCTCCGGCCAGATCCTCGCGAGCTCGAGCACGACCCGCTCAGCACCCCCTCGCTGGTTGAGGTAGTCGTGGACGATCGCGACTGACACGGCGCGATCCTATGGAATGAGACGAGGCTGCCCGACCAGCCCAGCCCGGAGGGGCTGGGCCGCAAAGCCCCACAGCGGCGATCCCGGCGCGAGCACGACCGATCCCGGTAGACTCGAAGCAGCAGGTCCGGCCGTCGGCGCCAGGCGCGCGACGCACGCGAGGAGGCGATCGCAGATGAAGACGCAGCTTCGAGACCCGGTTCGGGAGGTCTCAAATCAGCCCCCACCGCTGCAGCCAGTCGACTTCTTCGCGGTCGACCTGGCGCTGCAGGAGGCGCTTGCGCGCGAGGGCGGCGGGTGGGGGGTCGACCGCGCGCGGGAGGTGGGCGCTGCGGCCGGCAGCGAGCAGGCGCTCGAGCATGGCAGGCGCGCAGAGCGCAACCTGCCGGTGCTGCACACCCACGACCGCTTCGGAGCTCGCATCGACGAGGTCGAGCTCGACCCCTCCTGGCACTGGCTTCTGGCGGGCGCGATCGAGCGCGAGCTGCACTGCCTGCCGTGGCGTGAGCAGCGCGCGGGCGCGCATGTGGTGCGCGCCGCCCTGTTCATCCTCTGGGGCAACGTGAACGCGGGGGTGATGTGCCCAGTCTCGATGACCTTCGCGGCGGTGCCCGCGCTGCGCAAAGGCGCCCCCGCGCTTGCTTCGAAGTGGGAGGGGCGGCTGACGCGGCCCGACTACGCCGGCGGCGCGATCGCAGGGATGGCGATGACGGAGCGCCAGGGCGGCTCAGATGTGCGCGCGAACATCACGGAGGCCGAGCGAGGGAGCGATGGCACCTACGAGATAACGGGGCACAAGTGGTTCTGCTCCTACCCGCCCTGCGATGTGTTCCTGATCCTGGCGCAGGCTCCAGAGGGGCTCTCCTGCTTTCTGGTGGAGCGCGGGCGTGGCATGGAGTTCCAGAGGCTGAAGGACAAGCTCGGCACGCGGTCGCTGCCCTCATCGGAGCTCGAGCTCCACGGTGTGCGCGGCGAGCTGGTCGGCGAGGAGGGGCGCGGCGTGCAGGCGATCATCGAGATGGTGAACCACACGCGCCTGGACTGCATGCTCGGAGCGTGCACAGGGCTGCGCCGCGGCACCGTGGAGGCGATCCACCACGCCAGGCACCGCTCAGCCTTCGGTGCGACCCTCGCAGAGCAGCCGGCGATGATGAACGTGCTCGCCGACCTGGCGCTCGAGTCAGAGGCGGCGACCGCGGCGGCGCTGCGGGTCGCCCGCAGCTGGGACGAAGCGGAGGCGGTCCCATTCCGGCGTGCAGCGACCGCGGTGATGAAGTACTGGCTGTGCAAGCGCGCCCCTGCGCACGCCGCCGAGGCTCTGGAGTGCGTCGGCGGCAACGGGTTCGTGGAGGACTCGGGGATGCCGCTGCTCTACCGCGACGCGCCCGTGAACTCCGTCTGGGAGGGCTCCGGCAACGTGGCCGCCCTCGATGTGCTGCGGGCGCTCGTGACGGTGCCAGAGGCCCTCGAGGCGTTTCTGGCCGAGTGCGAGCTGGCCGGTGGCTCGCAGCGGCGCCTGACCGAGCACATCGCGCAGGTGAGGAGGCGTGCCGGTGCGCTGATCTCAGGCGATGGGCCCGCATCGCAGCGGCTGTATGAGAGCCAGTTCACCGCCCGCGCGCTCGTCGAGGATCTCGCCGTGGCGCTGCAGGCTTCGCTTCTGATCCGGCACAGCCCGCCGGCGATTGCGGATGCGTTCTGCGCCTCGAGGCTGAGCGGCGAGGGTGGCGGGCGCACCTACGGCACGCTGCCTGCGAGCGTGGACGCGAAGGCGATCATCGAGCGGGCGCTGCCAAGCTGAGGGGCGAGCGGTGCCTCAGCTCCTGGCGGCTGTGCAGCCGTGATACTGTGATTCTGTGATGACCAAATGACCAACATCACCGTCTCCGTGCCGGAGGACGTGTACCGCGCCGCCCGCATTCGGGCGGCAGAGCAGGACACGTCGGTGAGCGCGCTCGTGGCCGAGTATCTGCAGTCGCTCGCTGGTCGGGATGTGGAGCTCTCACGGCTCGAGGCGCAGCGCAAGCGGACCATCGCGGCTCTGACGAGCTTCAGAGCGAGCGACAGGCTGAGTCGCGACGAGGTCCACGAGCGC
>JAJYUP010000239.1 GCA_021792455.1 Actinomycetes bacterium
TGTTGGCATCCTTCGCGTGGATCTTTGGGAGCTCGAGCAGCATGGACTCGAGCGGATCGCGGTCCGCGAGCACCTCCATCTGGATGTTGGGCACGAACGTCAGGTAGGGGTGACGGTCTATGACGATGAGCTCGACCGCGTCGCCTGCGTGCTCCCGTATGAACCTGGCCGTGGTGAGCCCGGCGAAGCTGCTCCCGAGGACCACGACCTTCGGCTTGGAACCGGTCATGAAACTCCCTCCCTGTTGGAGATCGTCTTTCGAGGATGCTCATCTCGCCGGTGAGAAGGCCAGGACATGCACCCCTCCTGCATTCAGCTCCCCTGCTTGCGTCCGAGGGCTCGCTCGGCTGCCTCCGGCGCCATGCCGAGGTGGCGCCGCACGCGCTCAGCGAGACTGTCCGGGATCACGCTGTCGAGGTCGTGCATCGTGCCGAGCGCGCTCGTCGTGCCTACGAGGGCTTGGTAGAGCGGCGGGCAGGTGGCGCATCTGGCGAGGTGGTCCTCGAGCGCCCGGCGTGCAGGCCCTTCGAGCTCGCCATCGATATAGGCGGACACCCGCCCGCGGGCCTCCCAGCAGCTCAACGGCACGCCGGCGTTCGCTGCCTGCCGCTCATCTCTCTGTGACAGTGCGCTCACGAGCATCATCCTTCCTCGCCGGATCCGCTGCTTCGCGGCAGGCAGCGAGATCCGGAAGATGTCTGCGACGTCGTTCGCCGTGAAGCCCTCGGCATCGTGGAGCACGACGGCGCTGCGGTAGTGGTAGGGGAGGTGGACGAGCGCATCGCGAAGCGCTGCCGCCGACTCGGCTCGCTCCACGACCGCCTCGGCGTCGACGCTCCAGCCCTCGTCGCGCCAGTGGGCCTCGACGTCCTCGACGCTGAGCTCGTGGGCGTGGTGCCGGGCCCGGTCGACCGCCCGGTTGTGGAGAATCTGGTGCAGCCAGGTCCGAAGCGACGCCTCGCCCCGGTACTGCGCCCCTCGTTCGAGGGCTCGCACCACGGTGTCGCCGACGAGGTCGCCTGCCTCCGCGTCGTTGCCGGTGATCGAGCGGGCGTAGCGGTAGAGGCCGGGCAGCTCGGACGCGACCGCATCGGCGAAGGCTTTGCGTTGGCCTGCGGTTGGCGAGGTGCTCACCGGGCACCCCAGTCTACCCGGCGAGCGCGTCGTCCCCACGAAGGCGGCCCCGGCGTGCTGCGCGACATGGCCGGCGCTGGGTGTGGGGTGCTCGGGCCGCCTGCTGTTCAGGCCGACCGGTGCAGGTGTGACAGTCGCCGCTGCCCGCGGGCCTCAGCGCCGCTCGCACCGGTGGTCGTGATGCCGAGCAGTCGGTAGAGGGGGCAGAACCCGCTCGAAGCGGTTGCCACCGAGACCGCGGCCACCACCAGCAGCACGATCCCCCCGGCCGTCGAGAATCCGAGCACGCCACTTCCCGCCACCGCACCGGCGGCCACGAGGATTCGCAGGCTCCGGTCGATCCGTCCCATGTTCTTGTTCATCGCTTGCTCCTTCGTTTGAGGCTCACTCACTTGCACCACATGGACGCACGAGCCTCTCGGAGGGATACAACGCGCTTTCAAAACCCGTTCTCCCAGCGAGCACGATGCTGCGCGCGAGCACGATGCTGCGAGCTCGTCGACGACGATCGCGCCGCGCCCGTCGGCCTGTACGCCGATCACCGCCAGCCGAGAAGGCAGCTCGGTCAACTCGAGCGCCGAGGCGAGGATCGTGTCCGGGAGCCTCTCGGGATTGGCCGCTCAACGAGAGATCGAGCAGGTCGCTTCTGAGAGACCGACCGCCGGCTGCCGGATCGCTGCCGATCCTGGGCTCCCTCACCACTGCGTGCCGAGCCCGATGTCCGAGTGCCGCCCCGCCTTTCTCCTCGGCCGCTACAGTGACCCCGTGGCCGGCCGCGCGCTGTTGATCATGGACCTCCAGCGGGGCATCGTCGAGCGGTTCGCAGCTCAGGCGCAGGCGCTGCTCGGCACGCTCGCCGGCGCCGCGGCTGCGGCGCGCCTCGCCGGGGTGCCGGTCATCTTCGTGCGCGTCGCCTTCCGCGATGGTGCGCCGGAGATCAGCGCGCGCAACCGTGCGTTCTCCGCGATCGGCGCCGCGAAGGGCATGGGCGAGCACGATGCTGCCACCCAGATCCACCCCGCCCTGCACCCCCAGCCGGATGACATCGTGCTCACCAAGAGGCGCGTCAGCGCATTCGCCGGCAGTGATCTCGAGGTGCTGCTGCGATCGCTGCAGGTCACCTCGCTCACGCTCGCTGGGATCGCCACCAGCGGCGTCGTGCTCTCCACCCTGCGCCAGGCCGCCGACCTCGACTACGAGCTCACCGTGCTCGCAGACGGCTGCCTGGACTCAGACCCCGAGGTTCACCGCGTGCTGCTGGGGAAGGTCTTCCCAAGGCAGGCGAGCGTGATCGACACCGCACAGTGGATCCAGGCGCTCGCGGACGGGTAGGGCCGGCCCGCACGAGCGAGTCGCCTTCTCTGCTGCCGGCTGCAGCCACATAGACGTTACGCCGGCCGGTGAAGCCGGCAACTCGTCGATCGCGGTGCTGATGCGCTCCCGGTGTCGAGGTCCAAGCCGGCGCAGCGCCCTCGAGGCGGCCGGGCGGATCTCAATCCGCCACTCGGGCGGGTCATTCAGCGTT
>JAJYUP010000070.1 GCA_021792455.1 Actinomycetes bacterium
GGCCGATGAACCATGCGATAAATGCCCCGACGAGCTCGCCAACGGCCCCGACGACGATCACTGCCGCGATGTTGAGCCTGCCTTCGGCGGCGAGCACCCCTGCGAAGCCCATCGTGAGCTCTGAGGACGTCGGCACGCAGCAGGACTGCAGTATGCAGAGGATGAAGATCGCTGCGTACCCGGAAGACGAGACGAAGCTCGTGAAGTTGAGGAGTGCGAGCGTGTGCAAGAAGCGCTGCTGTTCGATTGACGGAGGGGGAGGCGGCGACGCCGTCGTCGCTCGCACTGACTTTACAGGCTGGCGAGCCGATTGTCGCAGGCGCGCGTCAGCTGGATTCGGCGAGCCGCTCGCATTGCGCCCAGAAGCGCGCGCGCTCGTCGTGAGTCTCCCGCGTCCATGGGAGCAGATGCGTAGGGCGAGCCCTGCGGTCGTGCCAGAACCTGCCTGTGCTGTTCGCCGGCTCCTCAGCGCAGGCGAGCCATATGATCGTGTCTGCTCCTTCGATCTCGCTTCGGAGCAGCGGGCCCATCAGATCGCGGAAGCGCGGCAGGGAGGAGCGCAGGCCAGGCGTGTCGACCCAGCCTGGATGCATCGCGTGCGCGATGACGCCGACGCCCGCGAGCCGCTGCGCCCACATCTCGCTGAGTGCGACCTGGGCACGCTTGCTCTGCGCATAGGTTCGAGCGCCTCTGTATCGGATGGGCGGGCCCTGCAGCGCTGAGATGCTGAGCCGCTCGGTGTACATGCCCGCCGAGGAGACGGTGACGATCCTGGACGGCGCGGCGGCGCGCAGAAGCGGCTCGAGCAGCCTCGTCAGAAGGAACGGCCCGACCACGTTCGTCGCGAACGTGATCTCGAGTCCCTGCTTCGATCGTCGGGGCCTGTCGCTGAGAACGCTCGCATTGTGGACGAGGACGTCGAGTCTCCGCATCCGTGCGAGCAGTCTCTCCGAGAGCCGACGGACATCGCGCAGATCACTGATGTCGCAGATGGCGAGTTGAAGGTCCCCATCAGGGCAACGTCGCGCGATGCGCGCGAGTGCCTGCCCGCCCCGCGCCGGGTCGCGCGCGAGCAGCACGACGGACGCGCCGAGCTGCGCGAGCTCCCGGGCGGCCGCCTCGCCGATCCCCGAGCTTGCACCGGTGACGAGCACGGTCCTGCCCTGCAGAGACAGAGGCTGCAGCTGCTCCCAGGACCGGCGGCGGATGTGGTGCCCGATCTTCGTGTAACCGAGCAGGACGCTGCGGTCGAGCACAGTGTCGAGTGTCTCCATGCTCATGCGCGCGCCAGCTGACGAGCGCGGGCTCTGGAGGCTCGTATGCCCGCGGGGATGAGGCTGCACGCTGGCTTGCCCATCAGGATCTGGTAGTCGCAGATGCGCCGCTCGGCGAAGCCCGCCTCACACCAGGCGAGATACAGCTCCCACCGTCGCAGGAAGCGATCGCTGTATCCGCGCTGCTCGAGATCGCCGAGGGCGGCGCCGAACCTGCTGCGCCACTGCGACAGCGTTCTGACGTAGTCGGCCGTGAGGTCCTCGACGTCGAGCAGCTGCACGTCCGTGCCACGTGCGCAGGCGCTGACGATCGCCTCGAGGGAGGGCAGGCATCCACCAGGGAAGATGTGCGTGTTGATGAACGTGCGGGAGTCTCTTTCGAGCTCATAGAGCCGGTCGTCGATCGTGATCGCCTGCAGCAGCATCGCCCCGTCAGGACGCAGAAGCTTCGAGCACGTCGAGAGGAACGCTCGGATGTTGCGCCAGCCGACGGCCTCGATCATCTCGATCGAGACGAGCTTGTCATAGTGGCCCTTCAGGTCGGCGTAGTCGACGCAGAGGACCCTCACCCTCTGCGAGACCCCAGCGCTTCGGACACGCTCGAGCACGTATCTGTACTGGCGTCGCGAGATCGTCGTGGTTGTGACGTGACAGCCTCTGCTCGTCGCCGCATGGATCGCGAAGCCCCCCCACCCGGTACCCACCTCGATCACCCTGTCTGAGGAGGTGAGCTGCAGCTTCTCGCAGACGAGCTCGAGCTTTGCGAGCTGCGCCTCCTCGAGGGAGGCGCAGCCGTCTTCGAACACTCCGCAGGAGTAGCTCATCGTGGCGTCAAGCATGCGTTCGAAGAGATCCTCGCCGAGGTCGTAGTGAGCGGCTATCTCCTGCTCCCGCCGTGATCTCGTGCTCGGGTGCAGCAGCGATCTGGTCATCGAGATCGGCGCGCGCAGCGCGAGCAGGCTTCGTCTCGCGCGGTCGATCCGCCTCGCGTTGCGCGCGGCGATCCTGACGAGCGCGACGAGGTCGCTGCACTCCCAAAGCCCCCGCTCGTACGCCTGCGCAAGGCCCCGGCCCCCGCGCAGGAGCATCGGCCACGCGGCGGTGGAGTTGACACGCACCGTGACGATCGGTGTCCCAACCCCATGTCGTTGGTCTGGCCTTCCAGGCTCCTGGATGATGATCGTGCCGGTGCGAACATGGCGCAGCGCCTGCGAGATCAGCAGTCTTGCGAGGTCGGTGCTCAGCGTGGCGTCCTCCCCCGTGCTCGTGCACTGCTGCGCGAGCGACCCGGGTGACTGTGGTGGGGCGCGCCGGCGAGCTTCAGCCGCAGTGCGTCGATGTAGATGAGCGCGGGCACGCGGATGCTCGCAAGCTGGTAGCGGGCGGTGATCTCCGCGAGCGATGCCAAGCTGAGCTCGCGCCTGCGCATCGACAGCGTCGCGTCGAATGTGAGCTCCTCCCCGCGCCGGCTCTCTATGTGCACAGAGAGAGTTCGACTCGGCGCCGAGGCGCGCAGGGTGTAGCGCTGTTCCATGTCGATGAATGGAGAGACGTGCAGTGCCTTTGCAAATGATCCGCAGAGGACCGGCGTCTGATCGGAGGCGCTCACTGCATAGCTCAGACGCTCGCCCCACGGGGTGTTTGTCACCTCCGCGAGGATCGCCTCGAGCCGCGTCGCTCCTCGGTCGAAGCAGTAGTAGAAGGTGACGGGGTTGAAGCAGCGACCGAACGAGCGCAGCTGGGTCAGCACGCGCACCGGCCCGCTCGTGTCCACGCCGCTCGCGCGAAGCACCTCTTCGCGCACTGCGGTGTCGAGTGGCTCGTGCTCATCTCCGAAGTAGTCGCGGCGGCAGAACCGGATGAGGCCAGGCCGTCCGGAGGCGAGTCTGCCGTGGAGGAGCGCTGGCAGCTCGGAGAGGTCGATGTATGCGAGCGCGAGCCGGTGAGTGCGCTCCTGTTGCGGCTGTGAGCGGCGATGTCGGATGACGCCTTCGTAGATGCAGCTGGCCTTCACAGGTGAGCTCCGATCTGTTCGGTGAGGCGCTCTGCGCCGGAGATCCCGGCGTGCGTCGCGCAGGCGGTTCGCTCACAGACGGCGGCGTACGCTGCGGTGCAGGCTCCGCTGAAGCGGCTCATCGTCTGCGCTCTCGCAGATTCACAGATCGCGATCGCGGTGTCTCATCTGCCGTCAGGTAGGCGATCATGCGGCGAGCGACGCTCTCTGCGGCTGCGACCTCTGTGCTGCTCGCCCGTGGGCTGTCCTCGACGCTGCCTCTCAGCTGTGCGGCGAGGTCTGGGGCGGGTGTCGCGATCAGCTTCACGGCAAGCTCGAGCGACAGCGCGACTGTCGCTGGGTCAGCAGACCAGAGCGCCTCGAAGCACCGCCTCTCGTCTCGGACGTGGTGCGGCAGCGGCACCTCCCACGCGACGAGGCATGCGCACAAGCCCGGCGCCTCGACGACGATCGACCACTCCTGCACCATCGGATGCCTGCTTGGAAGCGGGACCTGATGAGGCCCGCTCGATTGCCCTGCCGCCGCAGCGCGAAAGTCCGCGATCGCGACAGCGATCGTTGCGAGGCGCGCAAGCTGCTCCCAGCGCCTCTGCGATTGCCGGTAGAACCGCTCGCGTTGGAAGCTCCCAAGCAGAATGCCTCCCGCTGCGCGTGCGCAGAACTCGTCCTCGATCGCGCGCGAGAGGCGAAGCAGGTCGCCCTTGTGCACGCGAAACGGCTGCAGCTCTGCACGGCGCCTCCGCAACCCTGCGAACAGCGTCGAAGGCTGCTCCTCCATGAGCTGTGCCTGCGCGTTTGCGATCGCAGCTGGCAGCGACAGGCCAGCGCGGCGGTTCCGCAGCACCGCTCGCACGAGCGCAACCTCACGCTCGCTGTAGCGCCGGTGGCCGCCGGGCAGTCGCTCAGCGGTGGGGAAACTGTGGCGGGCCTCCCACATTCTGATCGTCCCAGGCGCGACTCCCGTTGCTCTCGAGAGTTGGGCGATCGACAGTTCCGTGGGCACCCAATCGATGCTATCACGACACGTTGAGTTTATATCAACGAGCAGTTGATAGGCGCCGGCCATCTGGGCTGCTTCGGCTGCTGCTGCAATGGTGGTGGCTGGTGCTGCGGCGATGCCTGGCCTTCGCCCCTCTGATCAGAGGCTGGCGAATCTGCGCTGCTCTGTCGTGCTCCTGGCATGGCGGTGCGTGCGAGCTGACCCGCCAGGCGCCAGGATGCCGGCACGATCGCTGCTAGGACTCCGCGAGGGCGTCTGGGGACTCGCTGAGCGCGCTCAGCCTCGCCGAGTAGATCGAGTACCCGTCGATGTACCGAGACACCATCGTCGCAGCGGCAGTGCAGGCGATCATCGGGATCATGATCGAAAAGCCGCTGTGTGTGAGTTCGAGCACGAGCACGAGGGCGGCGAACGGCGCCTGCATGCCGGCGCCGATCATCGCGGAGGCGCCGATCATCGCGTAGGCGGAGATCGGGTCGCCAGGCCAGAGCTGGGACCACGCGAGTCCGAGGAAGGCGCCGAAGACCGCACCGGTGCTCATCACCGGAGTGAACAGCCCGCCACTTGCGCCGCTGCGCAGGCAGAGGGCGGTGACGGTCGGCTTCAGAAAGGAGAGCGCCGCAAGCAGAGACAGGCTGCCTATGCCGAGGAACGCAGCGTGCGCCATGTCCTTGCCGTTGCCGAACAGCTGCGGGTACTGGATGCCCACCAACCCGAGGATCGTGAATGCGACAAGCGGAGCGATGAGCGCCTTCCTGCCGGTCGCGCGATGGTGGGAGACCCAGGCGATGAGGCGGATGTAGCCGACGGCGAACAGGCCGATGAGCGGGCCGGCGATCAGCGCCCAAACGAGAAGAGTGACGTGGAAGTGGTGGAATGGGACGTCGACATACGTGGCGTGGATCGGGAGGTAGATCCATGCTGTAGCCGTCGCGACCCAGGAGCACAGCAGGGCTGGGAGGATCACCGAGAGCGAGACCGAGCCGACGAGGACCTCTGCTGTGAAGAGGGCGCCTCCCAAGGGAACGTTGTACACGGCCGCGAGGCCTGCGCCTCCACCGCAGGCGACGAGCAGCCGCCGCTGCTGGGTGTTGAGCTTCGCGAAGTCGGCGAGCAGGGACCCTGAGACACCGCCGAGCAGCTTTGGCGCCGCCTCTCGCCCAATCGAGGCCCCCATCCCGATCACGACCTCCGAGATCGCGGCGCTGCCGAGGCTGCGTCGCCACGAGAGCCTGCCGTCGCCCTGCCACAGCGCGTCGTCGATCTCAGACTTTTCGCCCTTCGTCCAGCGGCGCAGCAGATACCAGGCAACGCCTCCGAACGCGCCCGCTATCGCGAGCGAGATCACCCTGCGTGCGGCACTGTCGCGTTCAACGGCTTCCTGAAAGCTGCCCGAATGGAAGCCGAACGCGAGATGCCCGACGTTGAACAGGATGATCATCATCAGGTCGCCGAGCAGTCCCGTAGCGACCCCTGTGAGGACGGCTGCGATCCAGAACGCGGGCGTCAGCGGCGCGGGCTCGTCGCCTCTCGCGTTCGGCTGCTCCATCGCGCCGCGCCCGGAGGGAATACGGCGCTTCATCAGCGGTTGGGGGACGCGGCGCCGCTCGCTTGGGCGCTCGGATCTGATCGCGTTGAGCAGTTTGTGGCCGTCTAGCAAGATCGCCTGCAGTGTTCGGGGATTGGCAGCTCGCCGGCAGGAAGTCTCACACACGCTCGCCAGCGGATCGCAGCTCGTCGCGTCCTTGGCGGCCTGCGGGATGGCGCGCGCCACGATCAGCGGGCGCATCGGGCCGCAGTTGCGCGGAGCGATCCACCTTCCGAGAGGTGAACGGCGACCGGCGAGCCGTCAGGCGATCATCGACGCGCAAGCCTTCATGCAGCGGTCTGACAGCGGCAGCCGATCACAACGCTGGGCGTCGATTGGCTGCGATGTGCGTGCGCAGCCGCTCGAGAGTTGATCTTGGAATCGCGCTGAGCGTCAGCTCATGCCCGACTCTAAGCGTCGCGCGGCGCAGGCGCGCTGCGATCTCCGGCTCGCCGAGATCTGACAGGCGCCTTTCGAACATGACGACAGGGCGCGCCTGGCCGCGCAGCGGGAGCAGCCGGCGTGGGGTGGAGATGAGCAGCATCCGCGCGCTCGTGACGAGCAGGAAGCCGTCGGCCGTGAAAGCATGCCCACCGCGTGCACCCCGAGCGCGGGCGTATGTGAAGAGCTCGACATTCTCCTCGCCGTCGAGCGCGATCTCCCAATCTTCGAGCAGCTCTGCGATGGTTCCTGGGGGCGGCTGGTGAGGGCCGTTCCCAGCGCGAGCGCGACGATCGAAGCGGTAGCCGCAGAACCTGCACTTGCGCGCCTGTGCGCGCACCATCTCTGCGCAGTCTGGGCATCGCTTGAGCTCTTCATCCTCAGGCATGACGTAATGATTCCCGAACGAGGCAGCGCTCAGCCGCTGGGGTCTCTTCGAGCGCCGTCCGAGGTCGAGAGCTCGTCGATGTCGGGCGACGATCTGCGCGTCGCGCGCGCAGCTGCGATCTCGCGCCCGCTGGCATCGATCTCACCGGGCCCATGGCGCAGATCCCCCTGCCTGCGGGTCGGACAGCGGGGCGCTCGCGACAGTGCCCCCGCGCATCCGCGGATCCCCCTGCCTGCGGGTTGGACGCCCACCGCCCTGCCCGCAGACGGGACCCACATCGTCCTGCCTGCGTCGGGGGGCGAGGCGTCTGCGTAGACTGCGGGGGCTAGGTCGATGGATCCTAACCGCGCACATCTTCGTGCCGTGAGACGTGTGCGTCTCTGGCTCGCCTTCACGGCGCTCGCGCTGACCGTGCTTGCGGGCGTCGGTCTCGGGCTTGGAGCGGCGCACATCTCTGGCGAGCAGCTTGCCTACAGCGGTCCACAGGCGGCGGTCTGCCTGCCGCAGCACCTCAACGCATCGGATCTTCTCCCGCACACCAGCGTTGCGGTCTCACCGCTGCCCGGCTCGCGCGACGCCTCGCCGGAGACTCAGATCAGCTTCCTTGGGGTGCCAGCGCGCAAGCTGCTGCACATCACCGTGTTCGGCTCGATCACTGGCAGTCACTCTGGCCGCCTCGAGCGTTACTCACAGGGCGATGGCGGCAGCTTCGTGCTTTCGCGGCCGTTTCACCCAGGTGAGCGCGTGACAGTGCGGGGCTCCGTGCGGACCGGCCACCGCCTCAGATCGTTTTCCTACCACTTCTTCGTTGCCTACCCGGACCCGATTCCGCCGCCGAGTGCGACCCCGAGCAAGACGCCGCCAGCGGGCAGCGTGCAGAGCTTCCGTTCTGCCCCAGGGCTGGAACCACCCACGATCGAAGTCCTGCGTCAGTCACCTCGCCAGGCACCAGGCGACATCTTTCTCGCCCCCTATCTCGGCCCGGGGAGCACCGGTCCTGCGATCGTCAACCAGCAGGGACAGCTGATTTGGATGGATCCGCTGAAAGGCGCGATGAGAGCAACGAACCTGCAGCTCGAGACATACGAAGGAAAGCCTGTGCTCACCTGGTGGCAGGGCTACATACCGAAACAGGGCTTCGGACTCGGGGAAGAGATCGTCGCGAATGACTCATACGAACCGATCCTGCACCTCGAGGCGGGCAACGGCGAGCTTGCCGACCTGCATGACTTCCATCTCGAGCCTGATCACACCGCCGTGCTCACGATCTTCCACACCATCCACTGCAACCTCACCTCAGTGGACGGTCCGCGTGACGCAGCTGTGACGGACGCGAGCTTCCAGGAACTGGACGTGAGGACAGGGCTCGTCAGAAGGGAATGGACGAGCCTCGACCACGTTGCGCTCGATGAATCATATTCCTCCCCGATGAACTCATCCACGGCGTGGCCATTCGACTTCTTCCACATCAACACTGTCGATCCACGTCCGTCTGGGACAACGCTCATCTCCTCTCGCAACACATCTGCACTGTGGCTTTTGAACACGAGGACCGGTCAGGTGATCGAGAAAATCGGCGGCAAGCGCAGCAGTGTCACGATGCTGCCTGGGTCGAGGACCGCGTTCCAGCACGACGCGATGACGCTGCCCAGCGGAGACATCAGCATCTTCGACAACGGCGGCACGCCGTTCGACCGCTCGTTCTCCCACACCCATTCGCGTGGGGTGGTCGTCGAAGTCAGCGCGACGCGCCACACTGACAGGCTCGTTCGCGAATTCGACCACTCGCCTCCGCTGAAGGCCGGCAGCCAGGGCGATGTCGAGCTGCTGCCTGACGGCAACTGGTTCGTCGGGTGGGGCCAGGAGCCGTATTTCGCTGAATACAACGCAGAAGGCAAGCTCATCTATGAAGCGCGGATGAGCGTGCCGCGGGGCTATGAAACACAGTCCTACAGGACCTACAAGTTCCCCTGGAACGCCCGCCCACATTGGCCGCCCGCGATCGTCACCGAACCAGCGGGCAGCGGTCTCACCGTGTATGTGAGCTGGAACGGCGCGACAGGGGTGCGCTCCTGGGAGGTCATTGGCGGCACCTCGTCATCGCACATGAGGCTGCTTGCCCACGCTCGCAGCGCCGGTTTTCAGACGATCCTGCACGTGCGGGATCAGCCCTACCTGCAGGCCGTCGCGCTCGATCGCGCGGGCAAGTTGATCGGACGCTCGCGTCTCGTGAAAGGCTGATCTGGCGAGGCGCAGCCTGGCAGCGGCCCACTCTTGCCGTGCAGGGCGTGAGTGTGAACCGCGCCGCCGCCCTCGTCTGCTGCCGCCGCCGCCGCGCTGCTTCTGCCGCCCCGCGCTGCTCAGGCGCCAGATGAAGCGCCTCAGTCGAGCTGGAACTCGCCTTCGCGGTAGATGACCCGCTCGCTGCCGTCTGCAAGCGTCGCCGTCACGGTGCGGTCAGCGGTGGAGACGATGTCGGTGTGGACGCTGCTCTCGTTGAATCCAAGGTGCTCCCACTCCGCTGCGGAGACCCTCGCTGGGTCACCGGCGTAACAGTCGTGGTAGGACTTGCCGAGCGCGAGGTGGGTGTTGCCGAATGGACCGCCGACATTCTCGTCGAACAGGGTCTCCGCCATGAACTTTGTGATCCTCGAGAAACGGCGGTCCGTCAGCGAGTACTCGCCGACCTTGTCGGCGTTCTCGGTCGCGATCATCTCCCTCAGCACGTGCTCATTCGTCTCGGCGGACGCTTTGATCACGACGCCCTGCGCGAACTCGAGCCTTATTCCCTTGATGAGATTGCCATAGCGGTAGAGGGGCTGGTTGAAGTTGATCCACCCCTCCGTACCGCGCCAGTCAGGACTCGTGAAGATCTCGAAGCTCGGGATGTTCCTGCCGGACCCTCCGACCCATTGACGCCTCTCGCCGAGGCCGATCCAGAGGTCTGCGTCCTGCCCAACCACGTGGAGGCGCTCGATCTCGAGGGCATTCAGCTTCTGCACGTACTGGCCGATCTGGGCGCTCACCTGCCTCCAGCGCGCGATCGGATCATCCTCGTTCAGGAAGCAGGCGTCGATGATCTGCTCCCAGTACTCCTGCTCTGAGAGCCGCGCCTCCGCAGCCATCGCAGGGGTGCCGTACAGCGCGAGCGTCCAGCTGAACCTGCCGGCGTTCTCCTTCTCGGTGCGCCAGTCCATCCACGGCTTCAGTGCCTTGCCGACTCGCATGATCTTGCCTGGATCGACTCCCTCGAGAGCGTGCATGTCCGTGTCACAGAGGATCGAGACCTGGTGGTCGATCTGATCGACGAGTCCTCTCATGTACTTCGCGGGGAAGAAGTCGATCTGCGCGTCGTCTGCAAGCTCGTAGAAGTCCCTCGAGAGGTTGAACTGCTCGTCATCGCTCGGGAGGTAGTGCCCGATCGGATGCGCTCCCGCCCGCAGCACCGCCCTCTGAAGCTGCACATAGAGCGGCTTCGCCGCCTCTGGGGCGACGATTCTCACCACCTCGCCGGGCGCGACGCCCCTTCCTCCGCCGAGTGCGAAATCGACGAGGACCTCGGCGTAGTTGCGCAGGATCCGATCAGGGGGGTGGTGGGCCATCGTCGGCGAAACGATAGCTACCGTGCAGGCTCACGTGCTCTTCGCAGCTGCTGCGCGCGTTGTGCGAGATTGCGCTCGGCCCCATCGGGTCGGTAGAACTGCTGTGAGCCCACACCGTCTGGAAGCAGCGCCTGCGGGCTGATGTGGCCGTCGTGGTCGTGCGGGTTGTCGTAGCCCGTGCCGCGGCCGCCAGAGCGGAGCGCGACTGGCGGCGGATAGGCGCCATGCTCGCGAACATGGCCTCGCGCCTCGCCGATCGCGCGCTTCGCCGCATCCGACTTCGGCGCGAGCGACAGATAGATCGCGGCCTGCGCAAGCGCAAACTGGCACTCTGGCACGCCGAGGCGATCGACAGCGGCCGCGGCCGCGGTCGCAAGTGGCAGCGCAGCTGGATCGGCGTTGCCGACATCCTCGCTTGCGAGGATCACCATTCGGCGCGCGATGAAGGCTGGATCCTCACCGGCCTCGAGCATCACCGCGAGGTAGTAGAGCGAGGCATCGGGGTCCGAGCCTCTCGTCGCCTTTATCCAGGCTGAGATCGTGTCGTAGTGGGCGTCCGCCGCCTTGTCGTAGTGAACGACGCTTCGCGCAAGCGCCCGCTCCGCGACTGCGAGATCCACCTCTCGCTCCCCAAGCGCGCACGCGAGCTCCAGCGCGTTCAGTGCGACTCTCGCGTCTCCTCCGGCTCTGCTTGCGAGCAGCTCGATCGCCTCGTCGCTCACATGCGCCGCGCCGCACTGCCCTCGACCCAGCGCGCGCCTCAGCAGCGTCGCGATCTGCTCATCGGTCAGCTCCAGCAGCTCGTAGACCATCACCCGTGAGAGCAGAGCCCTGTTCACCTCGAACGCCGGGTTCTCAGTCGTCGCGCCGATCAGCGTTGTGAGCCCTTCCTCGACCGCTGGCAGCAGGGCGTCCTGCTGGGCCTTGTTGAAGCGATGAATCTCGTCGAGGAACAGGATGCTCGCGCGGCCGTTGCGTCTGCGCTCGCGCGCACGTGCGAGCACATCGCGCACCTCCGCTCTGCCGGCTTGTACAGCGCTCAGCTCCTCGAAGGCCGCCTCGCTCGCCTGAGCGATGACGCGCGCGAGCGTCGTCTTGCCACTGCCAGGCGGCCCATGGAGGATCATGGAGTGCAGGTGCCCCTGCCTCAGGGCGAGGGCAAGCGCAGAGTCTTCGTGCAGCAGGTGCTCTTGGCCGACGATCTCCGCAAGCGAGGCTGGGCGCATCCGGACCGCGAGCGGCGGCTGCGGCGGTTGCTGGCGCATCTCGGCGCGCTTGCCGTCGCTCGCGCCGGTCGCCTCGGTCGCCTCGCTCGCGCCGGTCGCCTCGGTCGCGTCGGGCCCTGGCGGATCGAAGAGAGACTCCACGGTTTCATTGTGGCCGAGCGGGCGCGGAAGTGCCTTCACATCAGATGCTAATATAAGTCTGCAATGGGAGCCAGCCAGGTGACAGATCAGCGCTTCGAGCGGTCGAGTCACGGTACAGAGCGCAGCCGACAGAGCAGACGCCGCAACCTCGATGAGATCGCGAGCGCGCTGCCCCGGCGCGCTGGCATACTTTCGCGCCTCGTGCTCAGCCGCAGCGGCATCCAGATGTCGCGTACGGAGGTTGGAGTGCTGCAGCTGCTTCAGAGTCGGCCACGGCGCATCACGGAGCTCGCCGCTGCCGAGTCTGTCACGCAGCCGGCGATCACGCTGCTCGTCAACAAACTCGAGCACAGGGGTCTCGTCGTGCGCGAAACCGACCCGACTGACGGGCGAGCTGTGCTCGTCAGCCTCACTGAGTCAGGGCGCCTGCAGTTCGAGGCGCTTCGCTCCCAGTACAGGGCGTTGATCGGGGCGCAGCTCGGAAACCTGCCGGACGAGGACGTCGCGACGCTCGCGCGGGCTGCGGAGATCCTCCGCGGCGTCATCGAGAGGTTCGATGAGAGTTGAATCGATGAGCACGAGCGATCGGCCGGCTCGGGCGCCTGGAGAGTCGCGGTGAGAGCGCGCGCAAAGCAGGTCGACTACAAGTGGATCGCGCTCTCGAACACGACGCTTGGCATGCTGATGGCGACGATCAACGCGTCGATCCTGCTCATCGCGCTGCCTGACATCTTCCGCGGGATCCACCTCGACCCGCTCACGCCTGGCAACACCAGCTACCTGCTGTGGCTCATCCTCGGATTTCTCGTCGTGACCGCCGTGCTGCTCGTCAGCCTTGGGCGGCTTGGCGACATCTATGGGCGTGTCCGCATGTTCACGCTCGGCTTCGCCGTGTTCACCGCTTTCTCGATACTGCTGTCTGTCACCTGGATGCAGGGCGGCAGCGGCGCCCTCTGGCTGATCATCATGCGTGTCGGCCAGGGTGTTGGCGGCGCGCTGCTGTTCGCCAACTCGAACGCGATCCTCACTGATGCCTTCCCGCAGCACCAGCGGGGCCTCGCTCTCGGCGTCAACAGCATCGCCGCGATCGCCGGCATGTTCATAGGCCTCGTGCTTGGCGGCGTACTCGCGCCGGTCATGTGGCGGCTCGTCTTCCTCGTCTCCGTGCCCGTTGGGCTGTTCGGCACGGTGTGGGCAAAGGCGAAGCTGCGCGACCTTGGGCAGCGCAGGGCGGCGAAGATCGACTGGTGGGGGAACCTCACCTTCGCGGTTGGTCTCATCTCGGTGATGGTTGGCATCACCTACGGCATCCAGCCATACGGCCATGAAACGATGGGCTGGCTCAGCCCACTCGTCCTTGGCACTCTCATCGGCGGGGTCCTCCTGCTTGGCGTCTTCTGCATCGTGGAGATGCGTGTCGCCGAGCCGATGTTCCACCTCAACCTCTTCCGGATCAGGGCGTTCACCGCGGGCAATCTCGCGATGCTGCTCGCCGCGATGGGCCGCGGCGGGCTGCAGTTCATCCTCATCATCTGGCTCCAGGGAATCTGGCTGCCGCGCCATGGCTACGCGTTCTCTGAAACTCCTCTGTGGGCAGGCATCTACATGCTGCCGCTCATCGCCGGCTTTCTCGTTGCCGGGCCCCTCTCTGGCTGGCTGTCTGATCGCTTCGGAGCGCGGCCGTTCGCCACGGGCGGGATGCTCGTCGCAGCGAGCAGCTTCGTGCTGCTGATCGTCCTGCCCGTCGACTTCTCCTATATCTGGTTTGCGCTCATCCTCGTGCTGAACGGTGTCG
>JAJYUP010000240.1:0-2117 GCA_021792455.1 Actinomycetes bacterium
CGGGGAGATGGCGCTGCGCTGGACCGCCGCCGGCATGCTCGAAGCCGAGCGGCAGTTCCGACGGATTCATGGCTACCAAGACCTAGCGAAACTCTCTCTCGCCGTCGAACGCGACCTCGCCACACAAACCGTCACGCACGAACCACAGGAGGCCGCTACCCTCACAGCTCTCTGAAATTCACCCCGGGCCGTCACCAAACTTCCACACCACCCGGGACATCCTCGGTGATCTGCGTTTCAGTCGGGTTTCTGATGAGTTTGCCTGTCTCATCCGTGAAGTCCTCGTAGGCAGTGTGCTCGTAGTAGAGGCGCAACTCGCGACCAGCGCGAGTCGTGCCGGCAAAGAAAAGCTCGCCCGCGCCCGGCAGGGACCCGACGAATACAGCGGGATCAAGCACCGCGATGCCTGCCAGCTGTGCGTCAAGCAGATCGCGATCGAGTGAGACGAGAACATCTGCGTTTGCATCGATCGCGAGGGAGACGAGATAGGCGTCGTTTGGATCACGCACTTCCGCGGAACGATGGTCGGCTGGATCAGCACGGTGCTCGCTGCGAGCCCGCAACGCTGCCACGTACGCTTGCGCCCGACCGTGCGCGGCCCACCGGGCGAGCTTCGGCCGCAAGAGCACGGCTTCCAGCTCCTCCAACAGCAGGGGTGAGACGACGAGCACGAAGCGGCGATCGCGCCATGCCGCGACAAGTCGCCCGGGCCCCGCGGTGGGGTCACCGATGAACGCGGAGACCAGGACGCTCGGGTCTACTACAGCGCGCGTCAAGCCCGACTGCGTGACCGACGAACGGCACGAACCTCTTGGACCGCGAGGCGATCTGCTTCCTCGGAGGCCAAGGTGCCCTGCGCCCGCGCCTCGTCAAGCGCCCGCAACCCAAGGTAGACGGCCAGCGCATCCTCAACGATCTGACCGTCGCTCTTGTCGCGCTCGGCAACGTCCTGCTGGCGAGCACGCCGCACAAGATCCTCGTCGAGCATCAGATTGACCTTCCGCACAGCCATGCGCCCAGGATATCGCGGCTCGCTCCTCTGAGGCGCATGTGAGGCTCGCCATTCAACTCGTGACCGCGCCGGGAGAGGCGCCGCGACACTTCAAAATAGGGACCCGCGTCACATAGAAAGTAGACATCAATCGCGCGTGTGATTCGCCACGATCGACTACATCAAAACGCGCCTGTTCGGCCCTCTAATAGACGGAGAGCAATCCTGCTCTCCTGGATATAAGGGGGCCCGCCATGTGCGGTCTCGATCTCGTCGTGATCCTGGTACTGATCGCCAGGATCCTCGATCGAAAGTGAGCGGCACCACGTGAGCGTCGGCCCAAGCTGGCGCTCACGCCGCAACAACATGCGCCTCGCATCCGAAGCCGTCGTGTCTGCGGAGCGCTCCACTCCACGAGGGTCATCGCGAGATGAGCGTCATCGCCCTTTCGACTGTCTGGCTGACGGCAGCGTCAAATCGTAGATAGCCGTTGGCACGGAGCCATTCGTTGAGGACGACCTCCAGGACGACGGAAGGGTTCGTCGTGCGCCTGATGTTGCGTAGCTCGTCACCGCCATACCCGGCCGGGGGCATAAAGCCGTACACGTGTTCCGTCGCTCGTTCTGGCTGCTGCCCGACGACGAGGATGTCCCGCCAGCCACGAGGCCCATTCTCTGCCGCTGTCGTTGGCATGACCCCGATCGTCCAGTCGATGCGCGTGTGGAGAACGCGCGACGCACGCGAGGCGCCGAGCATACGCCCGTACGTGTCGTCGGCTACGATCTCTGCAAAGCGACCGAGCGCCACGCTCGCGTCGAGCGCGCGGACGGCCCAGGCCGCATCAGCAGTGGGGAGCTGCTCAAGCGACCACAGTAGCTCCAGCATCGCGGAGCTCGTGACCACGAGCTGCCGTGCATCGTCCCCTTCCTTACACTCGCGCGTGCTGCGCTCCACCAGCGTCCCGATCGCAGAGCTTCCCAGTCCGATGATGAGATCGCCCTCCCAGTGTCCGGGAACGGCGCGATCCTCCACCTCGGCGGGCCGCTCTGAGATCATGATCTCCTTGGTCACGAAGCTCTTGCCGCGGCCGCGGGTGCGGGCTTTGGGGACGCGCAGCGCCCTGCCG
>JAJYUP010000240.1:2127-2598 GCA_021792455.1 Actinomycetes bacterium
GTGAGCTCGCGTGCCAGCGCGCTCGAGGATCTCGCGCTCCTGCTCGAGGCGCTTCACCTTCCGGCGCAACTCGCGCAACTCCTCGCGCTCGGCGGACGTCAGTCCGTCGTCGCGCTCTCGGCGATCGAGCTGCTCCTGAGGCACCCAGTTGCGCAACGACTGCCCGGACATCCCCAGCGACTCGGCGACGTCCCGGATCGAGCGCCCCTGACGAACCAGCTCGACCGCCTCACGCCGGAGATCCTCCGGGTACGGCGGCTTCGACTTCGGCATTCCCGTCCATCCCTCCAGCGACGCTTGCGTCGCAAGTGCTCAGGACTCCGCAAGATCGGGGGAATTCCAGGCCGCCGGGCACTGCGATGTCGATTTGCGCAGATCGTGTCCCGCGTCAAGCCCTCGGCATGCTCTGGGCTCGTCTTGGTGTGTGATGATCGCTGCTTTCCTGCGGGCAGCGGCGGCGGACCTCTCGAG
>JAJYUP010000006.1 GCA_021792455.1 Actinomycetes bacterium
ACTCGAGCGACGAGGTGGACAGCCGCGCGATCGTCGCGCTCGCGGCTGGCCAGCCGATCGAGGTGCAGCTGCTCTACCCCGACCTCGGCATCGACGAGCCGCTCGCCGCAGTGGTGCGCCGCTACCACCTCGACAGCGAGGCGCTGCATGCCGCCGCGCGCTCCGCGCTCGCCGCTCCCGACAGGGTGGTGACGCTCGAGGTCAGGGACCGCGCCGTCGCGTAGCGGTCGCGCGGGCTGCTGGGAGGCGCAGCATCCAGCCGCGCTGCATGTCGCTTCGGGCGGTGCAGAGAACCAGGCCTCGCTTCGACAACGCCGGTCGGTCGATCGGCTGCCCGCGCTGTGACAGACCTCATGCGGCTGACATCCAACGCAACCCAGCGGTCGATCAGGCCGCCCGACCACTGGTCCGACCAGCAGCTCGCTGACTTCAGGCAGGCCTCGTATCCGCAATCGGCGCCACTTTGCCCGGCGCCTGTTGGCAGCGTTGCCGCACGCACTATCTGCGCGATCTGTTGGCCAAGGTGCCCAAGGCAACGCAACCCTGGGTTGTGACCATGGTGCGCACGATCTTCGACCAGCCCGACGCCGACGAGGTGAACGCGCAGTTTGCCCGCGTCGTTTCGGCTGTGGCGCACAAGCTGCCCGAAGCCGCCAAGCACCTCGACGAGGCCAGAGACGACCTTCTGGCATTTGCCCCCTTTCCGCGCGAGCTCTGGCGTCAGGTGTGGTCAAACAACCCCCAGGAGCGCTTGAACCGTGAGATCAGGCGGCGCACCGATGTCGTCGGCACGTTTCCTGATCGTGGCGCGGATGTGCGCTTGATCGGCGCGGTGCTTGCTGAGCAGCACGAGGAGTGGGCCGAGCAGCGTCGCTACATGGGTGCGGATTTACTCCTTAGACGGAAGTTTTTGAGCCTGGGTTCCTGGATCGCCCTCGGTGGCGGGGTTTCGGCGTTTCGGGGCTGGTTTGGCTTTGGCTACTTGCCGAGCTTGACGTGGCGGCCTTGGCCTTCGCGGCGGGAGAGCGTGTGGCGGGCGCGACCGGGTCCGCCGGCGTGAGCGGCGTGTCGCCGGTGTAGAGCATCGGCGCGAGGCGTGCCTGCACCTCGAAGCAGACGTAGTAGGCGAGCAGGAACATGAAGAAGTGGCAGCGGACACGCTGCTCGAGGTGGTGGCGAATAGGCCGCACGTCGAGTGAGGTCTTGATCGTGCGGTAGGCGCGCTCGGCCATCTTCAGTTGCTTGTAGACCCTGACGACCGCCTGGCTTGACAGTTTTGCTCGGGCGGGCAGGTGGTTCTGAGCACGTAGAGGCCGTCCAGCGCGGCCTCCGTCTCGATCTGCTCTCTCTTGCGCTCGTAGGTGACGGCGGACAGCACATCGTTCACCTCCGGCCGACAGCACATCGTTTACGCGGGCTGAGCCTGTAGCCGACGGCACATCGTTTACTTGGGCGTGAGCTGGCAGCCTCGCGTGCTCTTGTTCAGCGGGCGTGGAGATGTTCATGTCGGATGTGGAGGCAGCGCTGCGCCGGCAGGCGGCGCGGCGGCGGCTGTCGGGGGAGTCGCCCGAGGCGATCGCCAGGGATATGGGGCATACCCGCCAGTGGTGGCCAAGTGGGCGGGCCGCTGCGACCCGGACGATCCCGGGTGGGCGGACGCTCGCTCCAGGACGCCGAGGCGCGTGGCGAACCGCACCAGCGAGCAGCTGAAGGCGCAGGTGCTCGCGATCCGAGAGCGGCTGGCGGAGAACCCGTGGGCGCAGATCGGAGCGGAGGCGATCGCGTGGGAGCTTGAGAAGCTCGGCGGGCCGGTGCCGGTCACCCGCACGATCGAGCAGATCCTCGCGCGCGGGTGTGAGCAGCCGGCGACGCTCGGGCACTCGACGTGTGTCCAAGGGGATCCCCTACCCGGCGCCTGCGGCTCGACAACGGCGGGCCGTTCGTCAGCCCGACCGGCCTCGGAGAGGTCATCAGGGTCTGTCTGCACCAACAGGTCACGCCCGTGTTCATCCCGCCATGGGAACGGTGGCGCAATGGCACGATCGAGCATTTCAACGACACCTTCCAGCGCCGCTTCTTCCGCCAGGAGCGCTTCAGCGGCCTCGATCATCTGATCGAGCGCGCCGGGGAGTTCGAGCGGTTCCGCCACCCGCCGCCCAGGGCCTCTCATTCCACTCCGCCCTACGGGCTCCGCTCCACGAGAGGCCCAGCTACTGCCCTTCACCCGGTGAACGATGTGCTGCCGGTGATCCCTCACTGCTGCTCGTCAACGATGCGCTGTCGGCTGTGAGCTAGCGAGCGAGGTGCGCAGCGTCGCCACCCCGGTCGCCTCGGCAAGCCCGGAGGCGGAGCGGGCGGTCAGCCAGTTCATGTCGCAGGGTCTGGCCGCCGGGCAGATCCAGCAGGCGGTCAACCTCGCAGACGATGACCGCCCCGACATCTCGGTGCTCTCCGATGAGTTCCTCGACTCGCTGGCCGCCGAGACCGAGCACCGAAACATCCAGATCCGCCTCTTGGAGCGACTGCTGCGCGGCGAAATCGGCAGTCGCGGCCGTGTCAGCCGCGCCCGCGCCAAGCTGCTGCGCGAGCGCCTCGACGAGGTGCTGAGCCGCTACGAACAGCGACAGATCACGGCCGCGGAAGTGATCGAGCGGATGGCCGAGATGGCAAAGACGGTCCGCGAGGACCGCGATCGCCACAGGCAACTCGACCTCAGTCGCGAGGAGGCCGCCTTCTATGACGCGCTCGCTGGCGCAAGCGAAGACGGCGCGCTCAACGCCGACCCGGAGATCGCGAAGATCGCCAGGGACCTCGTCAAGAGCATCAAGGACGACCTCGCCGTCGATTGGGCGGACCGGGAATCGAGCGAGGCGGCGATCCGCCTGAAGAACAAGCGGCTGCTGCGCCGGCACAAATATCGCGTGCCCGTCAAGACAGGCGGCAACGGCGGCGGGGGTGACGACCTCAACCGTGGCACTGAGCTGGTGCTCGAGCAGGCGAAGGCGCTCTGCCGTTACTGGCCGGAAGTGGAGGGGCGGTTGTTCGAGTAGTGGGCGCGCCAAGCAGCCGGGATGGAGCAACGTGCGACCCGCTCGGTGAGTTGCTCGCCCCGAAAAGAAAAGGCAATGCGGGCGAGCCCGCAAAGCCTCCACCGTCCATTATGCGGAGCCAGTTGCGCAATGTCAAGGGTCACGGTATGTCGAGACTTGCGCGTCGTCACGTCCTCTGGCGCAGCTCTGCGCGGGGACGCAGGTCGTCGATGACCGCGATGCTCCAGATCGAGAACGCTGGGTCGCCGCCGACTTCCCGCACCGCGCGGTATCGGAGGCGCGTGACCGCTTGGCCGAAGGGATCGAGCTCCCGCCTTGCTTCTCGTGTCATCTTCCCGACCCTGACGTTCCAAGCGATCGTGTATGCGACGATGTCCGCGAGCTGGACTCCCGTCGTGAGATGGCTGTGGACGAAGAACGGCTCTGGAACGACCCTCCCTGCCCGGACTTCACCGCGGCCCTCGTGGCTGAAGTAACGCGACATCTGGTCGACGAGCAGGTGGCTCTGGGTTCTCTCCAGCTCATCGAAGACGACTAGGCCGAGCTCGTCGCGATCTTCAAGGAAGTAGAAGTATCGCTCGAACAGGTAGGCGTAGTCCTTGCGCAAGAAATCGGTGCGCGATCGGGGCGCCTCGCGATCGACGACGCTGGCAAAGACTCGGCAACGGAACCGCTCGCAGATTCCGAGTACGTCTTCGACGAAGGCGATCTTGGCCTGCGCGAGCGCGGTCAGCTGCTCTCGAGTGGCCGTCGCGCCATCGGTGAGGCAGGTGTGCGCAAGCTGGCGACGTCGTGCGGGAGGTATTGGGCGGGCTTGGCGCGCATGGCGAAATACCTTGCGCTTCAGGAGCCGCTTCGCCTTCAGCTCGCGCTCCTCGCTCGCGTAGCGCCCGCCGAAGTGCGACTCCTCCGAGGCCTGCACTGTGCAGATGAGGTTCCACAGGTCGCGATCCTCGACCGCGACGCCAGCAAGCACCTCGTAGGGCGAGTCCTTGAGGTCGTGGCCAGACTCGTCGAGGAAGAGCAGGTACGCCATCCGGATAGCCTACGAGAGCGAGATGCGCGCTGAGATCGAGCGCCTCGCGGCGACATGCTCCAGCAGTCGCGGCCGGTTCGGGCCGGCGCTCTCGTTTAGCCCACTGAGCCCGATCTCGTGGGCTAAACCCCCGGAAATCGCCCGCAAATGGGCACGATTCTGGCCCCTTACTGCCCGACTAATCCCATACAAACCGCATGGTTGAGCCAGATCCGGCCCATTCCCGCGCGATGGAGAGATCTGCTGAAAATCGTGGTGTCCTCGGTTCGATTCCGAGTCTCGCCACTGGCGGTGCGTGGCTTGGCCATGCGGGTTTGCGGGGGTCTTCGCTGGCGCCCCGAGGAGCCGTCCTCGAGGCCATTTTGCGCGCCAGCTCCTGCTCACGCCCCAATGGGCAGGGTTTCTTGAGGGTTTGGGGCGCGCGGGGCGCCTGCTCGGCGGCCGGCATGGCGCCTTCGCCGCTGTCGAGCCTTGCCTTCCCGGTCGTGTCGAGCTGTGTGTGTGCTGGCGAGCAACCGGCCGGCTTCGTTGGGCGTCCGTGACCCTGGAGGCGATTTACGCCATGCAAGACGAGCATCCCCAAACCTTCCTCGGCAGCACACCTCCGCCTCCTTCGCCCGGCGCGCCTGGAGCTGCGGCCGGCAGGCGGCATCACGCCCGCAAAAGCGCTCGCCACGCCCGCCGGGCAGTGAAAGCTCGCCGAGCCGCCCGCCGCGGCCGTCGTGGTCGTGCTGAGCCACATCGGCGGCCGAGGTCGAGGTGGGTCAACCACCCCCCGTCGCCTCGAATGTTCCTCGAGTGATGCCTGACTCGGCGACCGTGGGATCGCGGAGCAGCGGCTCGCAGCGAGCCGCGGTGAGGATGCTCTGGGCGACCAGCTGCGGGTCGTCGAGCATCGGGATGTGGCCGACGTCCGGGAGCACGACGAAGCGTGCTCCCGGTATCAGCTGGCGCGCGAGGGCGCCGTTGACCTCGACTGGGAACAGGCGGTCCTGCTCTGACCAGGCCAGCGTGATCGGGCAGGGTGGCGGGTCAAGCGGCGTGAGCTGCATCGTCCGGTCGCGCAGCAGGTCCTCGGCGATCTCGCAGCCGAGCACATCGTCGGCGAGAGCGAGATATTCGGCCAAGCCGACGCGCTCGCCGTGGACGGCGTTGTAGCGCAGCGCACGGGCACGCCACTCATCCGATTGGGCGAGCTGTGGCAGCTTCGCGTGGGCGTGCCGTATGCCCTGGACCGCCGCGGCGAGCACCTCGGCGGCGCTCGCCGCGTGCCCGATGGTTCTGTCGCCCTGCTCGCCACCGCGCTTCCACGCGCCGGCGGGCGAGAGCGCGCAGACGCTCGACGCGCGACCGCGACGCGCGAGCTCGATCGCCACGTAGCCACCGAGCGAGTTGCCCGCGAGATGCGCCCGCCGCAGCCCGAGCTGGTCGAGCAGCCACTCGACGTCATCGACGACATGCTCGATCCGCGCCGGGCTGCAGGACGCAACCGGACCGCCGTTGTGTCCGAGCAGGGTCGGCACGATCACCTCATGATCCGCGGACAGCAGCGGCACGACATCGGCCCAGATGCGCTCACTGCAGAGGATGCCGTGCAGCAGGACCAGCGGCTCTCCGGAGCCTGCACGCAACATCGCTTCAAGATACCTCCATCGCGGGCTCGTCTTTCGCCGCGGGCTCGTCTGGCCGGAAGTCGCACACTGCGTCGATTGCCCGTTGGACGGCCGCGCGCAGCCGGCTCGCCGGCCAGCTCCCGCAGCGAGCGGTCTGCCAGGTTCTGCTGTGAGGCCCACACCGAGGCGCGCTCGGCCCGCTGCTCGACCTGTGTGCAGGTCACCCGCAGCTAACCATGCTGCTCGCGCACTTCACGTTCGAGCGCGCCAGACGCGACGACCACGCCGACGCGTCGACCTTCACCGAGGCGCTTGACCACGTCCCTGCGGTCGAGACCCACGGCGAGCTGCGAGCCCTGTGGTCGGGGCTGCCGGCCGGTCCCTCCGAGCGGAAGCGGGCGACCCACCTGCCACAGGCCGGCTCGCTGACTCCCGCAGCTCGGGCGGCCTGCCGCACGGTCCAGCCCTCCTCGACGACGCGGGAAACCATGAGCGCCCTGCCCTTCGGGCCGAGTGGTGCGTCAGCGTGGATCTTCATCCGGAACCCCGTCGGGTCCGAGTGTCATGACACCCTCAGGATCGAGGGAGGCTCCGATGAACCAAGTGGTCAGGTTCTACGCCTCAACGTGGTCAGGCTGTACACCCAGCCGGCTCAGTGTCTCCGTCTTCCCGGGCGAGCGGGTCATGCCCGCGACCCGATGCCCGGCGGCGAGCAGTAGCCGGATGAGACGGACGCCGATAACGCTGCTTGCTCCTGCCAGGAAGACCCGCATGATGGGCGCGAACGCTACAGCCGCGAAAGCTCCGACGCGGTGGTCCGCGTGCCAGTGAGCGGGCCACGGCTGGGCGGGGACGCCTCGGCTGCTCATCTACGACGCAAATCACGCACACTCGCCGCCGTGTACACAGGCGCCTGGCGGGCGATGCTGCAGCGGCATCTCGCTCCCCGGCGTCGCAAGCTGCATGCGCAGCCGTGGCGGACCCTTCCCCGCGCCAGCACTCCGGGGAATGTCTATGTGCCGTGTACCGGCGCCGGGTGCAGCTGGGGTGGAGTCGGGCGGCACTCCTGCCGATCCTGTCCGGGATGAGCGGTATCGGTGCGTGATCCTTGATTCGCAGCCATTCACCTCGCAGCTGTCGATCGCCGGGTTCGCGCTGGCCGGTCCGGCTGGCATGGTGCAGGTCGGGCAGCTGATGGGAAGCTGTGTCTTTTGGGCGGGGTCTCCGAGCGTCAGCGCGAACCTGAAGCTCGACCTGCACTGCGGCCGCAGCGCACGCGCGTGGATCGCCGGTCGATGCTCACGCAGCTGGCGCTCCACCGCTCCGCGCCGCTGTGAGCGCTCTCCGAGTGCAGGACTTCACCGGAGCGACGCTCAGAGAGGCGGCGAGGCGATCCCCGTGCGATAGGCATAGTTGACGGCCTGCGCGCGGTCACGTAGAGAGGCCTTGGCGAAGAGGTGGTTGACGTGGGACTTGACCGTAGCCACGCTCACGACCAGGCGCTCTGCGATCTCGGCGTTCGTCAGCCCCTCTGCTATGAGGGCGAGGACCTCGGCCTCGCGCGGGGTGAGCTCGTCCGGCAGCGCGGGGCCGTCTGCGGCGGCGTTCTGGCCAGGCTTGCACGAGCCGTGGCCTCCGCTCGCCACCGCCCTCACCACGTGGCGCTGCACCGCTGGGTCGAGGGCCGCCTCGCCCGCCGCCACAGTGACGATGGCGGTGGCGATGTCCTCGCTGCTTGCGTCCTTTGTGAGGTACCCGAGCGCGCCCGCGCGCAGCGCCTCGAGGACGCTCTCGTCGTCGGCGAAGGTGGTGAGCGCGATCACGCCGACCTCGGGATGGCTTTCTCGCAGCCGTCGCGTCGCCTCGATCCCGTCCATGCGGGGCATGCGCAGATCCATGAGCACCACGTCCGGCTGATGCTTGGCGACGAGCTCCAGCGCCTCCTGGCCATCCGAGGCCGTCGCCACCAGCTCCACTCCGGCGAGCAGCCCCAAGAGCATCGCAAGGCTCTCGCGCACCAGGCGCTGGTCGTCTGCCAGAACGACGCGAGTCGTTTGATGCCGCTCGCTGGACTCGCTCATCGGCCCGCGCTCATCGGCCCGCGCTCATCGACTGCGCCCAACGACGTGCGGCGATCGACGGCGCCCGTGGCGGCGAGGTGCTGCTGCGCGCGGCCCCGGGAGGCCTGCGACCCGGTGGGCAGCCACAGCTCGACGCGAAAGCCGTCTGTGCTCGGCCCGGCGAGCAGCCTGCCGCCGAGCAGCTCGGCGCGCTCGCGCATCCCCGTCAGCCCGTAGCCGCCGGAGAGGCCGAGGCGCGTTGGGGGCGGTGCGCCGGCCGCGGCGTGGTCCTCGACCACAAGCACCGTGCGCCCCGGCAGATAGTCGAGCTTGACATCCACGCGCTCCGGCGTCGCGTGGCGGCGGATGTTGGTGAGAGCCTCCTGCGCCGTCCTGTAGATGGCCAGGCGCGCGTCAGGAGCGATCTCGCGGGGCTCGCCTCCGATCACCACCGAGACCGGCAGGCCGCTCTGGTCGCGGAAAGCCTCGGCGAGCGCGCCGATGCGCTCGGGCCCGGGCATCTCGTCGCCGCGCGCGGCCGCGATCGAGTGGCGCGCCTCCTCCAGGCCGTCGGCGGCGAGCTGGTGGGCCCGGTCGAGCGCGCCTGCGAGCTCCGCACCCGCGTGGCGCTCACGGGCGAGTAGGCGCGTGCTCTCCAGGTGCAGCGCCAGCGCCGAGAGCGAGTGGGCGAGCACGTCGTGCATCTCTCGCGCCAGGCGTCCCCGCTCGGCCACGGCGGCCGCCCGCGCCTCGGCAGCGCGCGAGGAGTCGAGCGCGTCGCGCTGGCCGCGCACCTCCCGCAGCAGGCGAAACACCACGAACCACGGCAGCGCCGTGAAGACGAGGACGGAGGCCATCGTGCCTGCGCCGCCAGCGCCGCCAGCGATCGCCGCCGCAAGGAGCAGGGCACCCGCAGCGCACCCGAACGTGGCTGCCGCGGCGGTGCGCTCCAGCCCGATCGCGGCGAAGCACGCCACCAGCGCGGGCCCCAGCTGCCAGGAGCCTTCCGGCTGGATCCCCCCTACGACGCCCGAGTCCACGGTGAGCGCGAGCAGCAGCACGATCAGCCAGACCCGCGGGCCCTGCACGAGAGGCTGCTCCATGCTGGCGGCGAGGGTCGCGAGGATGGCGAGAACGAGCGCGATGAAGACGACGAGCGCCGCCAGCAGCACCGTCGCCTTGGCGCTGCCGATACCTGGGTGCGGCGCGGTGAAGAAGGTCTTGGCTCCGAACGCGGTGAGCACGAGCAGGCCGATCGAGCGCATAACGATCGCCTCGATCGAAGAGCCGATGGGCAGCAGCCCATCGGCGTTGCCGCGTCTCAGCCAGTTGACGGGTGCGCCAAGCATCTGATGCCACAAGGTTAGGGACGCGAGGCGGGCATGTCATCGTCCCGCAGGCCGATCTCGTGGGCGTCCGGGTCAACCCATGGGTGGAGGCGCAAGTTCATCCCGCGCGCCGATGACAACGTCCCGACCTGCCCGTAGCCTGCGCGCATGCTCCCGAGAACATCCCCTGCCAACTCGCCCGAAACCGTGGTCACCACGCCTGCCTCCGCAACGATTGTGCAGGCGACGGAGCTCTCGCGACGGTTCGGCGAGGGCGACGCCGGCGTCGATGCTCTCAGGGGTGTCACCGTCGATTTCCCAAGCGGCCGCTTCGCGGCGATCATGGGCCCGTCTGGGTCTGGCAAGTCGACGCTCATGCACATTCTCGCCGGCCTCGACCGGCCGAGCAGCGGGTCGGTCACCCTCGACGGCGTCGAGCTGAGCTCGCTGGAGGACGCGGCGCTCACGAAGCTGCGACGTGACAGGGTCGGCTTCATCTTCCAGACCTTCAACCTGCTGCCGGTGCTGAGCGCGGAAGAGAACATCCTGCTGCCGCTCTCGATCGCGGGGCGCAGGCCCGACAGCGAGTGGCTGGCGCGCCTGATCGATGCGGTCGGCATCCGCGACCGCTTGAGCCACCGCCCCGCGGAGCTCTCCGGTGGCCAGCGCCAGCGCGTCGCGATCGCACGCGCGCTCGCATCGCGGCCTGCGGCCGTCTTTGCGGACGAGCCTACGGGCAACCTCGACTCGAAGTCCTCGGGCGACGTGCTGGCGCTGCTGCGCCACGCCGTCGACGAGTTCGAGCAGACCGTCGTGATGGTGACCCATGACGCGCACGCCGCCTCCTTCGCCGACAGGCTGCTGCTGCTCGCCGACGGCCGCATCGTCCACGATGGAGGCGCCGTCAGCATGGAGCAGGCGCTCGATCTGATGAAGGCGGCGGCCTGATGGGCAAGCTGATCCTGCGCGGCTTCGCTGAGCGCAAGGTGAGGGCGCTGCTGACGGGCATCGCGATCGCGCTGGGCGTCGCGCTGATGGCGGGCACCTACATCCTCACCGACACGATCAACCACGCCTTCGCCGAAGTCTTCGGCAACGCCTACAGGAACAAGGCCGTCGTGATCAGCGAAAAGGAAACGCTCGGCCGTGGCGACGGCCCCGAAATCTCGATCCTGGACGAAGCGACGGTCGACCACGTGCGCGCTGTGCCCGGCGTCGCGGCCGCCTCCGGCAGTGTGCAGACGCGCGCGGCGCTGCTCAGCGGAAGCGGCAAGCGGCTCACGAGCGGCGGCGGCGCGGGGCTCGTCGATGGCGTGCAGCCGGCGCGCTTTGAGTCCTTCACCGCGGCGAAGGGGCATCTGCCGGACGCCCCCGGCGAGGTGGCGATCGATCAGGCCACGGCGCAGCGTCAGCATCTGAAGCTGGGGCAGCGGATCCTGATCGCAGGTCGCTCGCCCGCGAGGCGCTACACGATCTCCGGCATCGCGAAGTTCGCGGGCGCGGAATCCTTCGGCGGCGGCAGCGTCGCGCTTCTCACGCTTGCGGAAGCCCAGTACGTCTCAGGAGAACCGGGCAGGTACGACGGCATCAACGTCGCGGCGAGCCCAGGTCTCTCCCCCTCTGCGCTCGCTTCGCGAATCCGCGCCGTGCTGCCCAGCACGCTCGTGGTCCGCACAGGCGCCCAGGAAGCCGCCAACCAGACCGCCGAACTGGAAGAAGAGCTCGGCTTCCTGCGCACCTTTCTCCTGATCTTTGCCTATGTCGCGCTCGTCGTCGGCGCGTTCATCGTCTTCAACACCTTCTCCATCACCGTCGCCCAGCGAACGCGCGAGCTCGGCCTGCTGCGCACGCTCGGCGCCTCGCGCGGCCAGATCATGCGCTCCGTGGTGGCCGAAGGGCTGCTGCTCGGCGTGCTCGGCGCCGTCGCGGGGCTGTTCATCGGCATCGGGCTTGCCCCAGCCCTGGACGGGCTGTTCAAGGCGTTCGGCGCGGACCTGCCCGACAACGGCACGGTGCTGCAGGCGCGCACCGTGATCGTCTCGCTCGCCGTCGGCATCGTGGTCACCGTGCTCGCGGGCTTCTTCCCCGCGCTGCGCGCGACGAGGGTGCCGCCGATCGCCGCGATGCAGGAGGGTGTGCCGGCCCCGCCAAGGCCGCTGCCCTCCAGGGGACGCCTGATCGCACGCTTCCTGGGCCTGCTCATCGTGGCGCTCGCGATCTCGGCGGTGACGAAAAGCAAGGTGGTCCTGCCGATCCTGCTCATTCTCTGGGCGATCCGCGGCGCGATGCTGCTCTCTCGCGCGCGCCGGGCGGGCCAGCCGCGCCGCTGCCGCATGATCCCCGCGCTCGGTCGCGGCCTGGGCCTGATCGTCAGCTGGCGCGGGGTGATCGGGCGCCTCGCGCGCGAGAACTCGATACGTCAGCCCGGCCGCACGCTCCTCACCGCGCTCGCGCTCACGGTGGGGCTCGGGCTTGTCGCCTTCATCTCCGTGCTCGCCTCAGGTGCGAAGACGACGATCGAGAGCGCCGTGGCCCGCTCCTTCGCGGGCAGTCTGATCGTGGACAGCGCTCAGCACGGAGAAGGGGGCATCCCTGCGGCGGTCGCGCCCGCGGTGAGGTCGGTCCACGGCGTCGGCGCCGTCACGGCCGTCGCGTTCACGAAGGGCACGGTGCGCGACCTCTCCAAGCACGGCGCGCCCGTGATCGAAGAAAAGAGCGCGATCACCGCGGTCGAACCCGAATCGTTCACAAAGATGTACGAGATCAAATGGGAACAGGGCTCGAGCGCCACGCTTCGCTCGCTCGGAGAGCGCGGCACGGTGATCTCCAAGAAGCTCGCAAGCGCTCATGGGCTGCATGTGGGAGACAGGCTCTCGGTGCTCACACCCTCCGGCCGTGTCGTGACGCTCACGGTGCGCGGGATCCTCGAGGAAGAAGTGCTCGGCCTGCTGAGGAGCCTCACGATCTCGCGCTCGCTCGCCTACTCCGCGTTCGGGCAGCGGCAGGACGGCGCAGCTTTCGTGGCCTACGCGTCCGGCGCGAATGGAGGAAGGGTGGAAAAGGGGATCGACGAGCTGCTGAGAAGGGAGTTCCCCCAGACCCACTCGCAGACGCCGGCGCAGTTCACCAAAGAAGAGAGCAGCAGGGTCAACCAGTTTCTGCTGCTCGTCTACGTGCTGCTCGCGCTCTCGGTGATCGTCTCCCTGTTCGGGATCGTCAACACCCTGATCCTCTCGATCTACGAGCGCACGCAGGAGCTCGGCATGATGCGGGCGATCGGCGCATCTCGTCGTCAGATCCGCCAACTCATCCGCTACGAGTCGCTGATCACGGGTCTGATCGGCGGCGTGCTCGGCCTCGTGATCGGTCTGGTTGGCGCGGTCCTGGTGACCGAGCTCGCGCTCTCCAGCTCGGGCTATGAGCTCTCGATCCCGGCCGGCACGCTGATCCTGCTGCTTGCCGTCGCGGCCGCGGCGGGCCTGCTCGCGGCGCAGATCCCCGCGAGCAGGGCGGCGAAGCTGAACGTGCTCGACGCGCTTGCGGGGTAGCAGCTCCCTCAGGGTGCAGACGTTTTCGTGGACTGCGATCGAGTTGGTGCACCCGTCCGCCGCGGTCGCGGCAGCGCACAGAGCTGTGCGGCGCGCACCGAGGATCGGCCCTCAAATGCCGATGAGCTGCGAGAGTCAGACTGAAGGGCCGGTGCGTTTCGGCGCCGACGGGCGGATCGCTCGATCGAACTGCTCAGCACCGGCCCCGCCTCCGATTGCTGTGGTGCGTAGGATTGGTGAAATCGTTGCCGTCCACGCCACCGCCGGGGATGAGGGATGAAGGAGCGGAAGGTCCGCCTGAATGCCGCAGGCCGCGCATCGAGCGGCTTGAGGACGATGGTCGACCCACAGCTGCCCGCAGGCCCCCGCGAGCCGCCTGTGCTGCAGACGCTGTGGTGGCTGACGGAGCCGATCTCCTTCATGGAGTCGTGCAGGCGGCGCTTCGGCGAGAACTTCACCGTGCGCTTCCTGGGCTTCAAGCGCCCGACCGTCTTCCTCTCAGATCCAGAGGCGATCAGGGCCCTCTACTCAGAGCCGAAGCACGGGCTGCCCCCTGGGCGCACGCTTGCGCTGCGGCCGGTCCTGGGGGCGCGCTCGCTGCTGCTGCTCGAAGGCGAGGATCACCTCAGCAGGCGCCGGCTGATGCTGCCGCCGTTCCACGGGGAGCGGATGCGCGCCTACGGGCCGCTGATAACAGAGCTGACGGAGCGGGAGGTGGAAGGCTGGCCGTTGCACAAGCCCTTCGCGCTGCTTGCAAGGATGCAGGCTTTGACGCTCGAGGTGATCATCACCGCCGTCTTCGGCGTCGTCGATGAGGAGCGCAGGCAGAGGCTTCGGCAGCTGCTGCCAAGCCTGCTGCAGCAGCGCTCCTCCCTTGCCCGCCAGCTTTCAGCGCTGATCTCCTCGCGGGGCGGCGGAGGCGATCGGCTGCAGCGGATCGCGGTGCTGCTGTCGATGATCGATGAGGTGCTCTATGAGGAGATCGCGACCCGGCGCGAGGAGACAGCGAGCCGCGGCGGCGAGACAACGACCCGTGGCGAGGAGGGCGCGAGCGAACCCCCTGCCGGCGCCCTCGGCTGCCGGCAGGACATCCTCTCGATGCTGATCGCGGCGCGCGGCGAGGATGGCGAGGCGATGGGTGACGAGGAGCTGCGCGATCAGCTGATCACCCTTCTGCTCGCCGGCCACGAGACGACTGCGACGGCGCTCGCCTGGACGGTCGACCTGCTGCTGGCGCACCCGAGCGCGGAGCGGCAGTTGCGCGAGCGCCTCGGCAGCGCCGAGGAGGATGATCACATGCGCGCGGTGACGACAGAGGCGCTGCGGCTGCGCCCAGTCGTGCCGCTCGCAGGGCGCCGCCTCGCAGCTGAGCTGAAGCTCGACGGCCTCACCCTGCCGCCAGGCACCGATGTGACGCCTGCGATCTGGCTCGCCCACACCCAGGAGGACGTCTATCCGCAGCCATATGCGTTTCGCCCTGAGCGGTTCCTGGACGGCGCTCCACGAAGCTTCGCCTGGGTGCCGTTTGGAGGCGGCGTGAGGCGCTGCCTCGGCGCCGCCTTCGCTGAATTCGAGATGAAGATCGTGCTGAGCACGATCTTCCGGATGTGTTCGCTCGCCGCTGCGCAGAAGGGTGGCGAACGGATCGCGCGCCGCGCGGTGACGCTCGCCCCTGCGAACGGAACGGTGATCCAGGTGATGCGGTGGTGCGATCCTGGAGCGTGAGGAGGCTGGTGCTGGAACCTGCGAAGAGCACGGTGATGGAGGTGATGCGGCGGCAGGCGGGGCGGTAGCCTGCAGGCATGAGGCGATCGACCCTGGTGAGGCTGCTGGCGGCGGGAAGGCTCGCGATCGGTGCCAGCGCATTGCTTGCGCCCCGGAGGGCGGGCAGGGCGCTGGGCCTGGACGTGGAGGGCAACGCGCAGCTGCCCTACCTCGCGCGACTCGCAGGCGCAAGGGACATGGCGCTCGCATACGGGACCCTGCGAAGCGATGGGCAGGCGCAGCACCACTGGCTCGTCGCCGCGCTCGCCTCCGACACTGCGGATGCCCTCTCAGGACTGGCGGGCGGCATCTCAGGCTACCTGCCGAAGCGCGCCGCAGTCGTGACGACGGCCTCCGGGGCCGCTGCCGCCGCGCTTGGGGCGCTCGCCCTGCGCATGCGCTGAGCCGCGTCCCTCTCGAAGGCGGCACAGAGTGCGACTGGCGGTTGCGCAAGTGGCGGGAAACCCCCACCCCTCTTTGGGGGGATATCTGATGCGCTTCGGTGGCATGCCGCAGTGAAATCGGCATCGCGATCGACGATCCTGCAGGAATGAGCATGCTGTCAGCCGAGCCGCCGAGGTCGGCGGACTCTGCGACGCCAGAGCAGCAGGGGTCCAACATCATCACCGAGCCGTCGCTGACCAAGTCATCGCCAGCGCGTTCGCGCGAGGGCGCGGGGTGTGCCCCTGCGCTCGCTGAGGACGCTCCCGGGCACTTTGAGGAAGCCCCTGCGCTCGCCGAGGACGCTCCCGGGCACTTTGAGGAAGCCCCTGCGCTCGCCGAGGCTGTGTGCGAAGCAGCTGCGCCCGCGATGCGCTCAGGAACGGCGCGTGATCATGAGCAGGCGTTCCCTCCCCTGCTCGACCAGGCAATCACCGCGCTGATAACGGTGCTGCCGCTGCTGCTGCTGGGCGTGGCGGCATGGCAGGCGTGGAACAGGGAGCTTCGCTTCGAGGATGTCGTGATCTTCGCGGCGATGTATGTGCCGGTGGGGCTCGGCGTGACGGTCGGCTTCCATCGACTGTTGACGCATCGGAGCTTCGAGACGAGGCCCTGGCTGCGCGGCCTGTTCGCGATCCTCGGCACGATGGCGATCGAGGGCCCAGTGATCGAATGGGTGACGACCCATCGCAAGCATCATGCCTTCTCTGATCGTCCCGGCGATCCGCACAGCCCGCATGGTCGCGGCGATGGCGTGAAGGGCGCGCTGAGGGGGCTGCTGCACGCCCACGTCGGGTGGCTCTTCGCGCGCGGCGATCGCAGCGAGCATGCCCGCTACGCCCGCGATCTGCTCGCCGATCCGATCATCATGTTCGTGAACGACACGTTCGTGGTCTGGTCTCTGTTGGGGCTGGCGATCCCATTCCTGCTCGGCCTGCTGATCGGAGGAACCGTCGACGCCGGCCTGACGGGCCTGCTGTGGGGAGGCGCGGTGCGGATGTTCCTGCTCCACCACGTGACGTACTCGATCAACTCGCTCTGCCACTACTTCGGTCGTCGCCGCTATGCGACGCGCGATCAGTCCCGCAACCTCGCGTGGCTTGCGCCGCTGTCCCTCGGCGAGGCGTGGCACAACAACCACCACGCCTTCCCAACCTCGGCATTCCACGGGATGCGCCGCGCCGAGCTCGACATATCAGGCCTGGTGATCCTGGCGCTCGAGCGGGTTGGTGCAGTGTGGGATGTGAAGAGGATCAGCGACGATCGGCGGGCGAAGAAGGCCCTGGCCAGCGGCTGAGCGGCATCGGGGCGCGACGCACGCTCGGCGGCGCGAGCCACGCTGAAGCGGCAGTGCGCGCCCGCAAGGCGTGAGACGATGCTTGGATGAGCGAGCGCGTGCGCCTGCCTCCGTCACTGTCAGCGCTGCCAAAGCATCCTGTGAGGTGGATGCCAGCGCTGGCCGCAGGGCTCTCGCTGCAGCAGTACGCAAGCTTCCTGCTGCGGCGCCTGGCAGGGCTTGCGGCGGTGCTGATGATCGCGATCTGGGTGCTGGAGGGCGAAGGCTACTTCTGGCCCGCATGGGTGTGGCTCGGCCTGTCCGTGCCAGTGACGCTCGACTTGATGGGACGCTGGGCGTGGCGCCACGAGCGGGGCGCCTCACGCAGGGTCGCGTTGATGTGGGCGGTGATAATGGTGGGCTGCGGCATCCTCGTCGTGACGTGGATCCTGACGTGGCTGCTCGATGGCGTGAGGGAGTTCTGGCCGGCGTGGGGGCTCCTCGGCCTCGGCACCGCCGGCAGCGCCTACTCCCTGATCGCCCTCCACGACCGCCTGCTGGTCGCTCGGGGCAGGCGCGCGCTGAAGGAGCGGATCGACACGCTGACGCGGACGAGGCGGGAGGCGGTGGACGCCCAGGCGGCGCAGCTCTTGAGGATCGAGCGGGACCTCCACGATGGCGCTCAGGCGCGGCTCGTCGCCCTGACGTTGAAGCTGGGCAGAGCGGCTCTGAGGCTGGAAGACCGACCCGAGGTGAAGGCGCTGATCAACGAGGCCCAACGTGAAGCGGCGAGCGCGATCAGCGAGCTGAGGGACCTCGCGAGGGGGATCGTCCCGCCGCTGTTGGCCGACAGGGGGCTCGTGCCAGCCGTCGAAGCGCTGAGCTCCCGCTACGGCACAGGCACCGCGATCGAGGTGGACATCCCGTTCGAGGTGAGCCCTGCGGCGAAGGGCGCCGCCTACTTCGTGATCGCGGAGGCGTTGACGAACGCGGTGAAGCATTCAGGCGCGAAGCACACCGCAGTGCGGATGTGCGGCGAGCGGGGCTGCTTGAAGGTGGTGATCTCAGACGACGGCTGCGGCGGCGCCGACCCGCTGGGCTCCGGGCTCGCAGGCCTGAGGGCACGCGTGGAGGCTCTCGACGGCACGCTGAGCATCGAGAGTCCTGTTGGACTGGGCACAGAGGTGTCGATGACGCTGCCATGCGCAGGCGAGCGCGAGCGACGCGGGGCTGCCGAGCGGCTGGCTGTGGGGCGGCATGCCGTTGGGATCGGCAGATGAGGGTGGTGATCGCAGAGGATCTCGCACTTCTGCGGGAGGGCCTGGTCGCGCTCTTGAGGGAGAACGACATCGATGTCGTCGCTCAGGCGCAGGACGCCGAAGGGCTGCTGCGCGCGATCTCAGGGCACAAGCCCGACCTCGCGATCGTCGACGTGCGTCTGCCCCCGACGTTCAGCGACGAGGGGCTGCGCGCGGCGATCGAGGCGAGGCGCGCCTGCCCGCACCTGGGAGTGCTCGTGCTCTCACAGTACGTGGAGACGGCCTACGCGAGCGAGCTGATCGGCGGCAACAGCGCCGGCATCGGCTACCTGTTGAAGGAGCGGATCGGCGACGTGCGCGCGTTCCTGCAGGCGGTGGAGAGCGTCGCAGCCGGCGGCACGGTGCTGGATCGCGAGGTGGTGACCCAGATGCTGGACTCCGACAGGGGCCGAAGGGATGCGTTGAGCGCGCTGACCTCGCGCGAGCGCGAGGTCTTGGAGCTGATGGCGGAGGGCCGTTCGAACGCGGCTATCGCGGAGAGCCTGGTGGTGACCCAAGGCGCGGTGGAGAAGCACATCACGAGCATCTATTCAAAGCTCGATCTGCCCGCCTGCGAAGTGGACCACAGGCGCGTGCTGGCGGTGCTGACGTACCTGCGCCTGGCCGACGGCTGAGGTGAGGCTGGCGGGCACGCAGATGGCTTGGGGCGCGCGGCAGGCGGCTGGCCTGAGGGTCGGCAGGCGGCGAGCCCGTCGCAGCCGCGGCAGAGCGGGCGCCCGCTAACCTTGCTGCGATGCGTGCCCTGGCGGGAGATCGAGATAGACCATCAGGCGTCTCGATCCAGGAGGTGGGCGACCCACAGCCGCTGCCATGCGAGGCTTTGGTGCGCGTGGAGGCCTTCTCCCTGAACAGGGGCGAGTGCCGGCGTCTGGGCGAGCTTTCGCCCAGGCAGCTGACAGGCTGGGATCTCGCCGGCGTCGTGGAGCGCGGCGCAGCCGACGGGTCAGGCCCCGCGGAGGGGAGCCGCGTCGTCGGCCTGACGCACGCCGGCGCCTGGGCTGAGCTGGCGGCGGTGAGGACCGACTGCCTGGCGGCTCTCGGTGAGGGCGTGGAGAGCAGCTGCGCTGCGACGCTGCCAGTCGCGGGGATGACCGCTCTGATCGCCCTGGAGGAGATCGGCTGCGTGATCGGCAAGCGCGTCTTGGTGAGCGGTGCGACCGGCGGGGTCGGCTCCTTCGCGGTGCAGCTGGCAGGGATGGCGGGCGCAGATGTGATCGCGGTGAGCCGGAGTGCAGTGCACGCTGGGCGGCTGGAAGAGCTCGGCGCAGGCGAGGTGGTGAGAGAGCTCTGCACAGACGGCGAGGATCTCGACGCTGTGATCGAGGGGGTGGGCGGCGCGAGCCTGGGCGCGGCGATCCAGCGGATCGCCCCCGGCGGGACGATCGTCAGCTTGGCCTCGAGCGACACCTCTGAGGTCGCGTTCCCGTCCCGCTCCTTCTTTGCGCGAGCCCCAGGCGCGAGGCTGTACGGCCTGTTCTTGTTCTGGGAGCTCGAGCGGAGGCACTCCGGCACGGCGCTGCTCGGGAGGCTGGCGAGGCTCGTCTCACAGAACGAGCTGGACTGCTCGATCACGCTGGAGGACTCCTGGCACAACGCCGATGCCGCGATCTCCGCCTTGATGGAGCGGCGCCTGATCGGCAAGGCGGTCCTGCACGTGGAGTAGGGACGGCTCGCCGGCGGCGAGGCGAAGCCTGTCGAAAACTGATCCTTACGTTATCGTCAAGTTGGTACTGTCTGAGGGTGCGCTCAGCCGACCGCTCTGTGACCGACGGAGGCCGACATTCCAAACGGCGTGAGCAGCCGCCCGCCGCGACCCTGAACGGTCGCGGCGACTCCTACAAGTGGATCGTCCTGTCGAACACGACGCTTGCGGTTCTGCTGGCGACGCTGGATGCGTCGATCACCCTGATCGCGATGCCCGACATCTTCCGCGGCATCCACCTGGATCCGCTGCAGAGCGGCAACAGCTTCTACCTGCTGTGGATGATCCTGGGCTTCCTGATCGTCTCGAGCGTCCTGGTCGTCTCTCTGGGCAGGCTGGGCGACATGTTCGGGCGCGTGCGAATCTACAACCTCGGCTTCGTGATCTACACGCTCGCCTCTCTGATCCTGGCGGTCGACTGGCTGGACGGCAGGGCAGGCGCGACGTTCCTGATCGTCTTCAGGGTCGTACAGGGCATAGGCGCAGCGTTCCTGCTCGCGAACTCGGCGGCGATCGTGACCGACGCCTTCCCCTCGAACCAGCGTGGGATGGCGCTGGGCATCAACAACATCGTGGGCGTCTCCGGAACGTTCGTGGGCCTCGTCCTGGGTGGGATCCTCGCGCCGATCGACTGGCGCCTGGTGTTCCTGATCTCCGTCCCGGTGGGCCTCTTCGGAACCGTTTGGGCGTACCTGAAGCTGGAGGAGCTGAGCAGCCCGAGGCGAGCGCGGATCGACTGGGCAGGCAACCTCCTGTTTGCGACGGGCTTGATCTCGATGATGGTCTCCGTGACGTATGGGATAAGGCCATACGGCCGCTCAGCGACAGGCTGGGGCAACCCGGTGACCGACGGCCTGCTGGCAGGTGGGCTGGCCTGCCTGCTGGCCTTCGCGGTCCTGGAGCGCAGGGTTGCCGATCCGATGTTCAAGCTCCCTCTGTTCAGGATCCGTGCCTTCACCTTCGGCACGCTCTCGACGTTCCTCTCAGCGGTTGCGAGAGGGGGCCTGATGTTCATGCTGATCATCTGGCTCCAGGGGATCTGGCTGCCGCTGCACGGCTACAACTTCTCCGAAACCCCGCTGTGGGCGGGCATCTACATCCTGCCGCTGACGTTCGGGATGCTGCTGGCAGGTCCAGCCTCCGGCTACCTGTCCGACCGCTTCGGCGCGAGGCCGTTCGCGACGAGCGGCATGATCGGCGCCGCTCTGAGCTTCGGGCTGCTGACGCTGCTGCCGATCGACTTTCCCTACCCGGTGTTCGCGCTGGTGCTGGCGTTGAACGGCATATCGATGGGCATGTTCGCCTCGCCGAACCGCGCGGCGGTGATGAACAGCCTGCCCCCAAGCGATCGCGGCGCGGGCGGCGGCATGAACCAGACCTTTCAGAACTCCGCCCAGGTGCTCTCCGTGGGCGTCTTCTTCACGCTGATGGTCCTGGGCCTCTCGACAGACCTGCCAGGCGCGCTATCGAGTGGCCTGACCGCCCACGGAGTGAGCAGCGCAGGCGCGCATGAGATCGCAGGCCTGCCGTCGATCTCGATCCTGTTCGCCGCCTTCCTGGGCTACAACCCGCTGGCGCACCTGGCCGGCAAGAGCCTGCTGAAGGGGCTCTCCCCCTCGAACAGGGCGATCGTGACAGGCCGCTCCTTCCTGCCCCACCTGATCTCTGCGCCGTTCGAGAAAGGCCTCCACGAGGCGTTCTTCTTCGCGATCGCGGCGTGCCTGGTGGCGGCGGCGGCGTCTCTGATGCGCGGCGGGCGGTACCGCGACGAGTCAGGCGACGCGGTACTGTGAACAGATGGAGGAAGTCCTGGAAGGCGTCTTTCACTGGCGGGCGCGACATCCAAAGATCGGCTTCTTGGTGGACTCCTACTGGCTGGAGCGCGGCGGCGTCCTGATCGACCCGCTGGTGCCAGAAGACGTGGGGTTGGAGTGGTTCTCCGACCGCGCGCTGCCTCCTCAGGCGGTGCTGTTGAGCAACCGGCACCACTACCGTGACTCCGCGAAGTTCGTGGAGCGCTTCGGCTGCTCGGTCCACTGCAGCTCGAAGGGACTTGGCGAGTTCGGGCCCGACGAGCCCGTGACGGGCTTCGAGTTCGGCGAGGACCTCCCCGGCGAGGTCCTGGCCTGCGAGGTCGACGCGATCTGCCCCGACGAGAGCGCTCTCCTGATCGTGGCAAGCAGGGCGTTGGCGCTGGCCGACGGGGCCGTCCTGAGCCCAGAGCCCGCCTTCGAGCCGCAGCTGGGGTTCGTGCCCGATGCGCTGATGGACGACCCAGAGGGGACGAAGCAGGGCCTGCTCTCGGCCTACCGGCGGCTGCTCGAGGAGCTGGACTTCGAACACCTCCTGCTTGCGCACGGCGGGCCATTGGTGGGCAACGGGCGGGCGAAGCTGGAAGAGCTGGTGTCGAGCGGCGGTCGCACCGCCTTCGAGCTGTGAGGCTGGCAGGGGTCTCGGCAATCTCGAAGCTGACGCGCGCATCGCCGGCGTGCGCGGCGGCGATGCTGGTCTTGGGTGCGACCCTGGCCTTTTCAGCCCGCCCTCCCGCTGCGGCTGCCGCCGCAGCATCATCCGCAGCGGTGCCCCAAGGGGCGACTGGGGCGGCGAGCAGTGCATCATCCGCAACGGTGCCCCAAGGGGCGACTGTGGCGGCGAGCAGTGCATCATCCGCAACGGTGCCCCAAGGGGCGACTGGGGCGGCGAGCAGTGCATCATCCGCAACGGTGCCCCAAGGGGCGACTGGTGCAAAGGCGAGCACCCCCACGAGCCGGTCCGGCCCGACACTTCGCCGCTCGGCGCCCGCGATCGCGCTGGCCGCGCTCGCCGCCCTGCTCGCGATCGGCTGCATCGCCTGGGGCGTGATGCGCCTGCTCGCACTCGAGCCATCTTGGGCTCCGACGCTGCGCCACTCCTTCGCAGAGGCGGGCTTCCGGGTCTCCGCGACCTGGGCCGAACTGCTCGACTGGCTGAGGCTTGGCCGCTGAGGGCGAGATGGCTGCGAAGCGTTCCGTCCGGCGCGAGCGCAACGATGTCCGGCCCGACTGAGAAGAGCTTCCAAGGACGCAGCGAGCCGTAGAGGAGGACGACCAATGGATTCGATCACGCACACGACGAGCACAGACGAGGTCCTCCCTGGGCGCCCGCTCACCGTCAAGCGCTTCTACACCGACTCTGTGACCCACCCCTTCGACGCTGTCGAGTGGGAGGTCCGCGACGCGCGGATCGGGCACGGCGGCAGGATCGCGTTCGAGCAGCGCGAGGTGGAGTTCCCGAAGAGCTGGTCCCAGAACGCGACGAACATCGTCGCTCAGAAGTACTTCCGTGGTCAGCTCGGCGACCCGGCGCGGGAGCGCTCCGTCAAGCAGATGATCTCGCGCGTCGCGGGCACCATCGCCACGTGGGGCGCCGAGCGCGGCTACTTCGCCTCAGAGCCGGATCGCGAGTCCTTCGAGCACGAGCTGATCCACATCCTCCTCCACCAGATCGCCGCCTTCAACTCTCCCGTGTGGTTCAACGTCGGCTTCGAGGAGAGCCCGCAGTGCTCGGCGTGCTTCATCCTCTCAGTGGAGGACGACATGGAGTCGATCCTCGCCTGGAACACGAAGGAGGGGATGATCTTCAGGGGCGGCTCAGGATCAGGGATCAACCTCTCGAAGATCCGCGGCTCGATGGAGCCGTTGGCGAAGGGCGGCACCGCTTCAGGACCGGTCTCCTTCATGCGCGGAGCCGACTCCTGGGCTGGCACGATCAAGTCGGGGGGCAAGACCAGAAGGGCGGCCAAGATGGTCGTGCTCGACGTCGACCACCCAGACATCAGGGAGTTCATCTGGTGCAAGGCGAAGGAGGAGGAGAAGGCGAAGGCGCTGCGGGAAGCAGGCTTCGACATGTCGATCGACGGCGACGGCTTCACCTCGATCCAGTACCAGAATGCGAACAACTCCGTGCGCGTCACCGATGAGTTCATGGAAGCGGTCGAGCGCGAGGAGCACTGGTCGCTGATCGCTCGCACTACGGGCGAGCCCGTCGGCGAGCCCTTCCCAGCGAGGGAGCTGATGAAGGAGATCGCGGAGGCCGCCTGGCGCTGCGCCGACCCTGGGGTCCAGTACGACAGCACGATCAACCGCTGGCACACCTGCCCGAACTCTGGGCGCATCAACGCCTCCAACCCGTGCAGCGAGTACATGCACGTCGATGACTCCGCCTGCAACCTCGCGTCGATCAACCTGATGAAGCTCCGCCGCCCTGACGGCAGCTTCGACGTAGAGGGCTTCGAGCACGTCGTCGACGTGATGCTGCTCGCCCAGGAGATCATCGTCGGACCCTCGAGCTACCCGACAGAGGAGATCGCCGTCAACGCGCGCGCTTTCCGACAGCTCGGCCTGGGGTACGCGAACCTCGGCGCCTACCTGATGGCGGGCGGCATGCCATACGACTCCGAGGATGGCAGGGGAGTTGCGGCGGCGATCACTGCGCTGATGACAGGCCGCGCCTATCGTCGCTCGGCGGAGATCGCCGCGGCGCTTGGCCCATACGAGCGATATGAGCAGAATCGGGACGCCCACAACGCCGTGATGCGGATGCACCGGGACGCCGCTGAGGCGATCCCAGAGGAGATCTGCGCAGACGGCGCGCTGCTCACAGCGGCCCGGCGCGCCTGGGAGGAGGCGGTCGATCTAGGCGAGCGGTTCGGGTATCGCAACGCGCAGGCGACGGTCCTCGCTCCGACTGGCACGATCTCGTTCCTCATGGACTGTGACACGACGGGCGTCGAGCCTGACTTCTCGCTCGTGAAGTACAAGGAGCTCGTCGGCGGCGGCCAGATGACGATCGTCAACAGGACGATTCCGCTCGCACTCAGAACGCTTCGTTACAGCGATCATCAGATCGAGCAGATCGAGGCCCACGTCGCCGAGCATGGCACGATCGTCGGCGCGCCTGGACTCGCAGAGGAGCATCTGCCGATCTTCGACGTCGCGGTCGGCGAGCGGGCGATCTCTCACGCCGGCCACCTGAAGATGATGGGCGCGGTGCAGCCCTTCATCTCAGGCGCGATCTCAAAGACGGTGAACATGCCGGAGAGCGCGACGGTGCAGGACATCGAAGACGCCTACCTGCAGGCGTGGCGGCTCGGGATCAAGGCGCTGGCGATCTACCGGGACGGCTCGAAGACCGCCCAGGCGCTGCGCACAGATGCAAAGAAGGAGAAGCCAGCCGACGTCGACGAGCTCGTAGAGCAGGCTGTGAGCAGGGCTCTCGCCGAGGCTGGTCCGAAGCGGAAGCGAATGCCTCAGGAACGCCAGTCGATCACGCACAAGTTCTCGATCGGAGGGCATGAGGGCTACATCACCGCGGGGATGTACGAGGACGGATCGGTCGGGGAGATCTTCCTCACCGACATCGGCAAGGAGGGCTCGACGCTGCGCGGGATGATGAACTCCTTCGCGACTGCGATCTCGATCGCGCTGCAGTATGGCGTGCCGCTCGAGACGCTCGTGCGCAAGTTCAGCTACATGCGCTTCGAGCCGGAGGGGATCACGAGCAACCCTGAGATCCCCTTCGCGAAGTCGATGCCCGACTACATCATGCGCTGGCTCGCCTCCCGTTTCCTGCCAGCGGACGTTCAGGAGGAGCTTGGGATCCTCACCCCAGAGGTGCGCTCTCGAAAGGCCGCGCAGGAGGCTGGCCAGGCGATCGCCGCATCTGACACCGCAGGTCCATCCTCAGGTGCGACTGAGGCGCAGGCGCGCAGGCCAGGGGCGCCGCCAAGCTCCACACTGACCAGCCGACCACCTGTCATCCCAGCGAAGCTGCGGGGTCTCGACCTGGGGCCTGCCTGCAGCCAGTGCGGCGGGATGATGCAGCGGACGGGGTCCTGCTACACCTGTTCTTCCTGCGGCAACAACACCGGCTGCGGCTGACAGCCGCTGGCCGGCGCATCTCTGCGTCCTCGGTCGCTGCCGTGCGAAGCACGCCACGCTCCCTGCGTCCTTGACCTGCTTGGCCAGCGGCTGTCAGGGGGCCGAGGCCGATCGGGGCTTGCCGGCGCATCTCTGCGTCCTCGGTCGCTGCCGTGCGAAGCACGCCACGCTCCCTGCGTCCTTGACCTGCTTGGCCAGCGGCTGTCAGGGACGGGGGGCGCCTCGGGGCTCGTCAGCGCTCCCTGGGCTTGCCGGCGCATCTCTGCCAGAGACGCATCACCCGGAGCTCTGCCAGAATCTCGGGCCGTGGCGGATCAGACGTTACAGGGCGGATGCCTCTGCGGGGCCGTTCGCTTTCAGGTGCGCGGTCGTCCCATGTCGGCAGGCTACTGCCACTGCACCCACTGCCGGAAGCGGACTGGCACAGGGTCGTCTGTCAACTGCCGGGTCGCCCAGGGCGACTTCACGCTGCTCAGCGGATCAGACTCGCTGCGGGCGTTCTCGCCGCCGGCATCGGGCAGGCCGAAGGTGTTCTGCGCCAACTGCGGGTCCGCACTGTTCAGTGGCGACCCCTTCAGCGACGCGGAGGTCGCGATCAGGCTTGGCGCGTTCGACGGCGATCCTCTCATCCGCCCCCAGTACAGGGCCTACGTAGACTCCGCCGCCGTGTGGGAGACGATTCCTGACGACGGGCTGCCTCGCTATCCTGGCCCGCGCCCCGCTTGACGCGGCGCGCAGCGGCCGCCTATTCGTAGGCGGCAGGGGGCGCAGGTTCTTCCTTCGTCCCTTCGATCAAGGAGATCAGCTGCGCGCCGGTCGTGCCGCCGAGGACGCGCAGCCTTGGCAGCGTGTACGGGTTCGTCGTTCGGTGGGCCCAGCCTGGGATCACCGTCGTAGAGCCGATGAACCCCGCTTCCTTCACCATTTCGATCACCGCCGCGTTGTAGTGCCCTGAGGGGTAGCAGAACCAGTTCACTGGCACGTTGTAGCGTCGCTGCAGGGTGCGACGGGCGTCGAGCACCTGGAATCGCAGCTGCGAGCGGCTCAGAGCCGTCAGTTCGGCGTGGCTGTAGCCCTGGGTGTCGAGTTCCCAGCCTGCGGCGATCAGGCCTCTCACCTGTTCTTCGGAGAGACCGCCCTCCGATGGGGGTAAGCCGCTCAGCTGGAGGTTCTCGATCGCCTTCCAGCCAAGGCGCACAAGGATTGGCAGTGCGTTCGAGTACTGCGACTGGTAGCCGTTGTCGAAGCTGATCACGACGGGCCTGCCGGCAGGCAGGGACGCGCCTGTCTGCCAGTGCCGCCACAGCTGCCCCAACGTCACGCCGACGAAGCCTGCCTTCGCGAGCGCATCCATCTGCTGAGCGAACTCCCGCTTTGGAACGTAGAGCCCGGGGTATGGCGCGTTTGGAATCGGAGGGTTGATCACGTGGTACATCAGGATGGGCACAGAGACGTCCCTCCCCGCCTCAGGCAGGCGGCTGTCCTCGCTGCCGCTGCGTCGCGCTGAGGTGCTGCCGTTGCGCCTTCGGAGGGCACTGTGTCTCGACTTTGCGGCCGCTGAGGTGCGCGCTCGTGAAGCAGCTGTGCTTCGAGAGGTGTGCGCCGCTGGTGCCTTCGATGCGCTCGAGCTCGAGAGGACCGCCACGACGATCGCCGCGATCGCCGCGATCAGGCCGCTCAGCGCAAGGGCGCGCCTGCGCGCCCGTCGCCTCCGAGCGCGCTGCCGGCGTGCGTGCTCTCTGCGCGCCTGTCGCCCCTCTTCGCCCAAGCGCTCCGCTGCGCTCACGCGCCTTCCCATCACTCATCACCCCACTGCGTTCGGTCGCCTCATCATGCCTCAGCGCCCAACTGCGTTCAATCGCCTCATCATGCCTCAGCGCCCTGCTGCATGTGGTCCACTCACCTCGCGCCAGAGCCTCAGGACACAGGCACGCTCAAACCCCTCACCGTGCCCTTCTCGTCGCGTTCCCGACCCTCGCCTGCAGCTTCTGTGCTTCGCTTCAGCCGTCCCGCCGCAAAGGTGCACCAGATCACCGCGAACCACACCAAGCAGGCGAGCGCGGAGTGGATCCAGACGAGCCATCCGGGCAGTTTCGCGTAGTACTGGGCCAGCCCCACGACGCCCTGGAGGGCCATCGCGACGCACAGGACGGTGCTCCAGCGCAGCAGGATTGGGTCCCTCGAGCGCTTTCGGACAAGCCACCAGAAGAACAGGCACAGCACCCCGAGTGCGCCTGCAATCTCCGCGTGGCGGTGGATGACGAAGTCGAGCGTGCCTGGCCCGTCGAATTTCAGGCGGTTGATCACCTGCCCTTCTGAGCCGCCTGCGTCAGGTGCCGCTGCGGTTGCGGCGGTCCCTGCGAAGATCACGACGCAGGTCAGCAGGAACATCGAGCGCGCGGTGCGGACGAGCAGGCGGTCGCCGCTCAGAGGGCGCTCGCCTGCCTCGTGCAGAGAGCGCCAGAACAGCCAGGCAGCGGCGAGGATCACGATCATCGACAGGCAGAAGTGGGCCATCACCCAGCCGTAGTCGAGCTTGCCGAGCACCGTCAGTCCCCCCAGGATCGCCTGGGCGATCACCCCAAGCGGCAGCAGGAGGCTGATCCGTGCGAGGTCGGGCCTGTAGGGGACGCGCCGGTATGCCGCAACCCACGCAAGTCCTGAGGCCATCACGACGGGAATGGAGATGACGCGGTTGCTGAACTCGATCAGCGCGTGGATGCGCAGAGGCGGGTAGATGTGGCCATAGCAGCGAGGCCAGGTTGGGCAGCCAAGCCCTGAGCCCGTCAACCTCACCGCCTCCCCTGAGAGGACGATCAGGGTCAGCGCACCGAGCGCTGCGCCCGCGATCACTGAGTACTGCCTCGGGGTGACGGTGAAGCGCCTCCACCGTCGCTCGATCGCTTTCGGTCGCGGGGCGCTGCTCATCGGCTCCTAAGGATTACAAACGAGGGCGAGCGCCCGCGGCGGGCGGGCGCTCGCGCTATGTTCGGCGGATGGCTGAACGCAGGCTCGTCGATCTCTGGAGCGTGCACCTCGATTCGGTGCCCAAGAGCCTCTCAGAGCTGCTCTGCAGCGAGGAGCGCTCACGCGCATTGGGGCTCCCAGCGGGGACGGTGCGCTCGCGCTGGCGCGCCTGCAGGGCGGTGCTCAGACTGCTGCTCTCGGGGCGCCTTCGAGTCGATCCGCAGAGCCTCCGCTTCGAGCTCGGGGCGCATGGCAAGCCGCGCCTAGTCAGCGCAGCCGAGCACTTCAACATCTCCCACTCCGGCCCGCTCGCCCTCTACGCCTTCTGCGCTGATGCTGAGGTTGGCGTCGACGTCGAGCTCATCTCCGCTTCGTCGCGGCGGCGGAACGAGGTTGCGATCGCCTCCAGGCTGTTTGGGCAGGAGGCGGCGCGCCGTCTCGCCTCCCTGCCGGAGCGTGAGCGCTCTCTCGAGTTCCTCTCGCAGTGGGTGAGGCATGAGGCGGTCGTGAAGTGCATCGGCTGCGGCATCGGGCACGCCCTCGACGAGCTGCGAAGCGAGGACCTGCCCTCCGTGCTCGACGTCGAGCTCGATTCGGCTCTCGCCGCGGTCGCCGTCGCTTCCAGTGCGGCTGAGGTGCGCATGCACGAGTGGACTGTGCAGCGGGCTGAGGGCGACGAGGTCAGTGCCGAACCGGGCCTCACTGGGGCTCGGGTTGCCTCACTGGGGCTCGGGCGTGAGCTGCCTCACTCGGGCGTGAGCTGCCTCACTCGGGCTCGCGCTGCCGACCTCGTGCGCTGTATCTGAAGGGCAGCTGATCGGCGATCTCGGCGAGCCTTGGCGCACCAGCATCGCGCTCTGAGGCGGTGAGCGTCAGGTCGGAGGGCCAATCTATCGCCACCTCTGGATCGCACCAGGAGATCCCCTTCTCGAGCGCGGGATCGTAGTAGGCGCTCTGCTTGTAGATCACGTCAGCTGTCTGCGAGAGCACGCAGAAGCCGTGGGCGAAGCCGACAGGCACGTACAGCAGGCGCATCTCAACGTCGTCGAGATGATAGGCCTCCCATTCGCCGTAGCTTGGCGAGCCCGCCCTCAGGTCGACGAGCACGTCGAGGATGCTTCCCCTCCCGCAGCGCACGAGCTTTGCAACACCCTGCCCGACCTGGAAGTGCATGCCCCGCACGACGCCTCTGCTCGAGCGGGAGTGGTTGTCCTGGATGAAGCTCTCATCCTCAGGGATGCCGAGCTCCTCATGCCACTGCTGCCTGTAGGTCTCGCAGAAGAAGCCGCGCTCGTCGGGGAAGACTCGCGGCTGGATCAGGATTGGGCCCTCGAGTCGCGTCTGGATGGTCTTCACAGGCCGCGGAGCTTACCGTTGCGGCGATCCTGCGTCAGCCACCTGGGGCCGCGCCAGGCGCGCCATCAACGTTGGCGCATGGCTGCGGATCAGCGAGATCGTCTCTTGGTTCTCTGCGCCTCTGACTGTGCGGCTCTTCGAATGCGCCTGGATCCGGTAGATCGCAAGCATTTCTGCGACGTGCGATCCATACCACCGTCGCTCTGCGAACCTCGCCCACAGGTCGTGGTCCTCACAGCAGTCGAGTCTGGGATCTTCACTGTAGCCTCCGACGTCGAGGATGGCTGCTCTCCGGATCAGAGCCATCGCGTCGATGTAGTTTTTATCCATCAGCCGTTTCTCATCCCATGGCCAGACGTTGTGGACGGCCCACATCTCGCCTTCGCGCAGGACGGCCTGCATCGGGTATGAGAAGGCCGCGGAAGGGTCCGCTTCGAGCGTGTCGAGGAGGCGTCGAAGCGCGGTGGGAAACACGATGTTGTCAGCGTCCATCACGAACAGGAACGCGCCTCGCGCATGCGAGATCAGCTCGTTGCGGGCGTGCGCGACGCCGAGGTTGATCGGGCTGCGCCAAAGCTTCGCCGGCAGCCACGGATGCGCTTCGATGAAGCGCTGCGCGAACGCTGCGGATCCGTCGTCTGAGGCGTCGTCGAGCGCGAGCACCTCGAAGCTGACCCCTTCGGATGCGGCGATGCTGTGCAGGCAGGACTCGAGCTCCCGCTCGTAGTTCCAGACGGGGACGATGACTGAGACGGTCGGGGAGGCTGTCGCGAACGAGGCGCTCCAGCAGACCTCCACTGGCTCCTGTGGGGGCGTTCCAAATCGCATCCAGTGCTCGATCGCATCGAGCCTGCGGCGGATCGCTGTTGTCTGAATCAAGAGCCGCTTCAGAGATGCCTCGGGGTGGCTCATCTCGCTGTGCTTGCTCTCCGGGTCGCTGCAAAGCGGCTCCATCCCGTGTGCGACACACTCAGGGTTGCTGCTTTGGCCCCTCGGCCCCCCTGCTCTCGCAGCCGCTTGATCGGCTGTTTCAGCGATTGGCTCCGGCCGCACGTGCGCGCCGGCGCGGAAGGCCTCTGCGCTTGCAGCCCGGGTGCTAGATGCTTGGGCGGGCGGGGGAAGCGTCCGGACGAGCGTGAGCAGGCGCGCAACTGAGCTGGCCATCTCGATCTCATTGCGCAGATGCGCGTAGGCGCGTGACCGCATCTCCAGCAGCGATCGCTCATCTGCGATCAGCTCGCCTGCTATCAGGGCGAGGTCTTCTGCCCTTCCGGTCAGATGGTGCTCGCCCGCCTGCAGCGGGGCAGAGTCGAGCGCATGCTCTGCGATGACGACGCAGCCGTTTGCGATCGCGGCGACCGCAAGCGGCCACTGCAGATGACGGCGCCCTTCGTCGTGGAGCATCAACAGGATCTCGCTGTTCCGCAAGAGGCTTCGAAGGGAGCCGCCGAGCAGGTGGTCGTACTGCTCTGAAGCGCGATGTACGTCTTCTGGAGTGACGATGCGTGAGCGGTGGGGCCAGAGGTCGGCTGCCCAACTCGCGATCACCTTCTCGTTGCGCGAGCTGCAGGCGCCTATGTGGAGGATGTCGATCGCGCGCGCCTTCGGAGGGTCCGCGACGGCCTCGAGTGCCGCAGACCAGCCGACCTGGAAATGGACAGCATCGATGCCTCGCCGTGCAAGCTCCGTGCATCCGGCTCTGTGTGTGTGCATCGCGTGCGCGGCTCGTGCTGCAAGATCTGCGGTGTGCTCGAACGCGGCGCTCGAGGGCGGCTCGAGACAGAGGACGACAGACTGGCGCAGAAGATCGGGGTCGGCCTCGGTCAGCGCCCATAGGAAGCTCAACGGGGGTTGCAGGGCAAGAACGTTGGCGGCGATCGGGCCGGCCACAGGCAGCTTCAGCTCGACGGCTTCTGCGGTCGAGCCGATCGCCCTCGCACTTGCCACGATCGACTCGACGAACAGATGGCTGATCGGGTCGGCGTCGATCGGTATCGCGATGCGCAGCTCACTTGCGCGCAACGAGGAGCTCGTGTCGCTGCCGGAGGGCGCCCGCAGAGCTCCCACGGAGGGCGCAACGCAGACATCTGTACGAGACCATGCCAAAGCAGGTCCTAGCCTCGTGCGAACAGCTGCGAGCGCAGCTTCCGTCCGGAGGCTGCAATCCGGCGCAACGGCGTCGTCAACCGCCAGCTCATGCTCCGCTGCATGGCATCGGCGAGCGCTTCCATGCTCTGCGAGGAGGCGCGTGCCTCCTCGAGCGCCTGCCTGTGCACCTCGAGCTCACGCTCGAGCTCGCCGATCCGCTGGTGCAGCTCCGCCTCTGCGCTGAGCAGCCTCAGATTGTCGAGCTCGAGCTGCTGCAGCGTGCTGCGATGGCGCTCTGACCGGCTTGCCTGCTGCTCAGCGCGCGCGCGGAGGAGATGCGCGACCTGCGTCGGCTGGGTCTCGCGATCACGAGCCGCTCGATCGTCTCTCACTCACGTTAATCTAACGCTCACTATCAGCGCACGTGCGATCAGGATCGCGCCGTCAGAGGTCACCTCAGCGCTCCGGCGAGCGCCTGTGCCTGCGCATCCGCCTGTGCCTGCGCATCGCCTCGCCTCAGCGGGGTGAGCGACCGATCTCGCCCCGCCTCAGCGCCGCGAGATCGGCGTCCACCATCCTCTCGACGAGCTGCTCGAAGCTGATCGTAGGGTGCCATCCGAGCAGCCTTCTCGCCTTTGAGGGGTCTCCGACGAGCGCTGCGTGCTCGCTGCGCCGTTCGAGGGCTGGATCGCGGCGCACGCACTGCTTTGCGTCGAGCCCGAGGTGGGCGAAGGCTGCCTTCGCGAACTCGAAGACGGTGTGCCCGATGCCGCTTGCGAGGATGAAGTCCTCAGGGTCAGGCTGCTGCAGCATCAGCCACGCTCCACGCATGATGTCAGCCGCGAAGCTCCAGTCGCGGATCGCCTCGAGGCTGCCGAGGTTCACCGTCTGCTCGAGACCAAGCTTCACCGCGGCTGCCGCCTTCGTGATCTTCCGCGTGACGAACATCTCAGGCCTGCGCTCAGACTCGTGGTTGTAGAGGATTCCGGAGCAGGCGAAGATCCCCGCCTCTGTGCGCATCTGGCCCGTCAGCTGGTGGGCCGCGAGCTTCGCCGTCGCGTATGGGCTCACTGGCTGACAGGCGGTGAGCTCAGTCTGGGGGCTCTCACTTGCAGAGCCGAAGATCGCCGCCGAGCTTGCGATGAAGACGCGAGTGTGGAGGCTGTAGTCGCGGACTGCCTGAAGCAGGGTCGCGCAGGAGCATGCGATCGCCTCGATCGTCTTTGCGGGGTGCCGCCAGGAGTCAGGCACGAATGAGGGGGCGGCGAGATGGTAGAGCTCGTCGGGGCGCAGCGAGAGGACCACGCCCTCGAGGGCGTTGCTGTCGGTCAGCTCCCCTTCGATCAGCGTCACCCTCCCCCGCAGATGCTCTGCGCAGCCAAGGCTTCTCGCGCTGCCCCCTCTGATCAACCCTGTGACCTCATAGCCCTTCTGCAGCAGCAGCTCGGCGAGGTAGGAGCCGTCCTGTCCTGTCAGCCCCGTGATGAGCGCACGCCTGCCAGCGCCAGCTCGCTGCTCAGCGGGCATCTCGTCTGTCAGGTGCAGCATCTCGTCTCGAGCGGGCCATGCTCAAGATCTCGCGCCGGCGCGCAAGAGCTTCAGGTCGGCGTCGACCATCAGCCTGATCAGCTGCTCGAAGCTCGTCTTCGGCTCCCAGCGAAGCTCCCGCTTCGCCTTCGAGGGATCTCCGATCAGATGGTCGACCTCCGCTGGGCGCTTCAGAGAGTCGTCGATCACGACGTGATCGTCGATCTGCAGTCCCGCCTGATCGAAGGCGATCTGCAGGCAGGTGCGCACGGAGTGGGCGAGGCCCGTCGCGATCACGTAGTCGGCAGGCTCGTCGCGCTGGAGCATCAGCCACATCGCTTCGACGTAGTCCTTTGCGTAGCCCCAGTCGCGTTCGGCGTCGAGGTTGCCGAGGCGCAGCTTCTCAGCCAGGCCGAGCTTGATCGCGGCGGCGTGCCAGGTGATCTTGCGGGTGACGAACTCGAGGCCCCTGCGGGGGGAGTTGTGTACGATGACCCTACCCACGCCTGCGCAGAACACGCCGCTTTCGGTCTCGAGATCGAAGACCCAGTCGTCGTCAGAGACGGGAGCGGGCTCAACGCGTCTTACCTCCGCAGGGCTGCGCACCAGGTGTGCGCCGTTGCCGCCGACGCGGACCGCGGAGCGAAGGTTCAACTGGTAGTAGGTGCGGCCATTGCGCTGTTCCGCGTAGACAGAGGCTGGCTGGCCCTGATTGAAGTAGAGCAGGCAGAGGCCCTGTGCGAGCACCGCGCTGTTTGTCTTGATCGACTCGCCGTTGCCTGCCTTCAGCCCGTCTCCGGCGCAGTAGCCAGCGAGGAAGCCCTTCTGGATCTCGCGAGTGGCGTTCAGGACCAGCGGCGGCACCTGCTTGAACGAGCTTCGCGTATACAGCTGCTCACGCAGCCATGGGCCGACCGCAGGGGCCCCGGAGAAGTCCACAGCTTCGACGCTCGCTCGCTCGTCGAAGCCGGAGGTCCCCGACCGCGGGCGGGACTGGCCGAGGAAGACCTGTGACCAGAGGCCCATCGCCCTCGAACGGATCATGAAGTCGTTGTTGGTCAGCCGAACATGCTTGCCGTCGCGTGAGACGTGGCCATCAGCTGCGAGCAGGCCGAGCAGCTCGGCCAGCTCTGGCGTCACGGAGGTCCAGCCAGGAGCGTCTGGCATCCACTGCCCGATCGCGAGCTCGTCGCCCTCCTGGACAGCGCGAGCGGATAGCTTCTCTCGGTCAGCGTCGAGCATCTGGTGGTGTGCGGTCACGTCCAGGACGCCACCGCGCGCATGGATCCGCAACAAGTCGTGATCAGCATCTGTGGCACGCCGTCTCGTCGCTGTGATCGCCTTCACGATCGTCCAGTCGGTTCCGTCCCATACCTCGAGCAGGTCGTCTGGAGAGTGCGTTTGGACGCTGGGACCCTTGCGGCGCAGCGGCATCAGCTCCCGCGGGGTGGAGATCGCCACGATGCCGAGCTGCCGGATGATCAACGGTGTCTCGGCAGCGACGCACTCGTGGTTGAACAGTATCCCGCTCGTCGCGTGCAGGTCGTAGGACTCCCTGTAGTTGACTGTGATGAAGTGCCCATATGCCTTCGCGACTCCATATGGGCTGCGCGGGTAGAAGGGCGTCGCCTCCGTCTGCGGGACCTCTCTCACCTTCCCGAACATCTCACTCGAGGAGGCCTGGTAGAAGCGCGCCTCTGGACACACCTCGCGCATCGCCTCCAGCATCCTCGTCACGCCGACCCCTGTGAACTCCGCCGTCAGCGTCGGCTGGATCCAGGAGACCGCGACGAACGACATCGCCGCGAGGTTGTAGATCTCGGTTGGCTTCGCCGCGCGAAGCGCGTCGACGAGCGAGCGCTGGTCGAGCAGGTCGCCCTGATGAAGCGTGATCTTCTCGCGCAGGTGCTCTATGCGCTCGAACTTCTCCGTCGAGGAGCGGCGGACCATTCCATGGACCTCGTAGCCCTTTTGAAGGAGCAGCTCAGCGAGGTAGGAGCCGTCCTGACCGGTGATGCCCGTGATGAGCGCGGAGGGGCGGGATCGCATGGGTTGGGAGACTAGCGGGCAGGGGGGTCGTGCGGAGATGGGCTCAGCACTCCGGATCGTGTCCGTCTGACGGCTGCCTTCACGCTTCGCAGCGGCTTCGTGACGCGCCAGCTCACGGAGTTGCGCATCTGCTCGATCACGGTTGCGCAGCACGCCCGCTCAGCGTTTGCCTTTGCGAGCTCCTCTGTCGCCTTTGCCACTTCTGCGCACGCCTTGCGCAGTTCCACGGACACGCGTTCAGCCCACGCGGCGGCATCGTCCCTGTCTGCCTCGAGCTCGGCGATTCGTGCGAGCGCCCGCCGGCTGTCGAGCAGCGCGCTTGCGAGCGCCTCTGAGACCTGATTGCTCCCGTTGCCCTCAGGCGAGGGCGGGGCCTGGGCGCGCGCCGCGCTCGATGCGAGCGGCTCGAGCCACTCGATGAAGCGCTCATCACCGTGCGAGAACGGGTTTGGCGGCTCTTCTCCGAGGCCGTCTTCGAACTGCAGCAGCGCTGTTCGATAGCACTCACGCATCCATGCGGCGATCGGCACGCCAGCGGGGGTGACCGTGTAGGTCGGTGCCGTCGAGCGTGCCCGCTCGTAGCCGAGCGCGAGCAGCCGCTGCGCGTACTCGCGCACCAGCTGGGCTGCGCCGGGTCGCTCCCTCAGATCCGCCCACCACGCGGCGAGCGCCGCGATCGGCGTGAGGTGGTCAGGCTGCAGTGGGTCGAAGCTGCCTGCGAAGTGAAAGTGCCGCAGTCGCTCGCCGTCGATCTCAGGGACCTGTCCGTTCCACTCGATGTCGCGGGTGTGGAGGTTCCATCCAGCTACATTGCAGCCGCGGTCGCGGAGTATTTCGTGCTCGAACAGACATGGTGCGAGCGTCAGCCACGTCTGGTCGAACATGATGCTCGCCTGCGGTTCGAAGACGCAGTGCCGACGCGTGCGCCGCGCCCACCAGCGCAGCGCCTCCTCCGCCCCCTCGGCGGCTCCGACGAAGCCGGCGTTCAACGCCCCCGCGCGCAGGATCACCTGCTCTGGGCTTTCGCCCCGCGACAGCGGGTATGGGTCGAGCGAGTGCGGGCAGAGCAGCAGCGAGTGCCTCTCGCAAAGCGGCGCGAGCGGATCGAGATCTGAGTAGATGCGTCCGTCAGCATCGATGAAGAGCAGCGGCCCTCTGCTCTCTCGCAGCAGTGCGAGCAGCACGTCCGGCTTCATCGACGCGGCCAACCCCTGCGTGTTGTACATCGTCGCTCTCCGGTGGAGCTCGTCTGAGTCGATGCCGATGTCCTGAGGCCCCAGCGTCCGAAGGCGAGCTTCGCCGCTCAGCGCCGCCCTCGAGTCCTCGTCGAAGACGAGGACGTGGATCGTCGAGCGTCGATTGTGCGTGAGAAACGACTCTGCGAGCACGCGCGCGTGCGCGACGTAGTTGCTCGTTGCGATCGTGCAGACATCCATCGTTTCGCGCTCGGCTCTGAAGTGCGGTCGCGCAACGCCTAGCATATGGCACGGCAGCGTGCGGACACCGGCCGACCACGAGCCGGTTGACTGGTCGCTCGCGCTGGAAGGCTACCCTCTCACGACATGTCCGATCCGCCGTTTCCGCCGATCGTCGTCGATGACGTCCACAAGCGCTTCGAGATCCCACGCGAAAAGGTGAGCACTCTGAAGGAGCGGGCGCTGCATCCGTTCAAGCGGGTGCAGACCGATGCCCTGCATGCGCTGAGAGGCGTCTCCTTTCAGGTTCGCCCTGGAGAGTTCTTCGGCATCGTCGGTCGCAACGGATCGGGCAAGTCGACGCTCCTGAAGTGCCTCGCCGGCATCTATGGGGTCGACAGAGGGGGCATATACGTCAACGGCCGCATGTCGACCTTCATCGAGCTGGGGGTCGGGTTCAACCCGGACCTGCCCGCGCGTGACAACGCCCTGCTCAACGGCACGATGCTTGGTCTCAGCCCTCGCGAGGCGCGGGCGCGCCTCGACAGCGTCATCGAGTTCGCGGAGCTGCACGACTTCGTCGACCTGAAGATCAAGAACTACTCCTCTGGGATGCTCGTGCGGCTCGCATTTGCCGTGATGATCCACGTCGATGCCGACATACTGCTGATCGACGAGGTGCTCGCGGTTGGAGACGCCGCCTTTCAGCAGAAGTGCTTCGACGAGTTCGAGCGCATACGCGCTGGCGGCGCGACAGTCCTGTTCGTGACGCATGACATGTCCGCCGTCCGTCGCTTCTGCGACCGTGCGCTGCTGCTCGAGCGGGGACGTCCCGTCCAGTTGGGCGACCCTGAGTCTGTCGGCAACAGGTACTTGGAGCTCAACTTCTCAGATCAGGCGAGGCTCGAGGAGGCGGAGGCTGCTGAGCGCGAGTCCGGCGCGGGCGGCACGCCTGCGCTTGGTGCGGCGCGTCGGCGTCGATTGGGTGCGGGGCGACTCTCTGGCTCCGACGCAGAGACGCTCGTCAGCTCGGCGTCGATCGGACCGCTTGGCCCCGAACCAGTGGAACGGTCTGTGCCTGAGGCGATCGGGCTCCCTGAGACCGGCTCGATCGGACCGCTTGGCCCCGAACCGGTGGAACCGTCCGTGCCTGAGGCGATCGGGCTCCCTGAGACTGGGTCGATCGGACCGCACAGATCCGACTCGATCGCCCAGGCCCGTTCCCTGCCGATGCACCTGCCCCACCGCGACTCACCTCGTCGCTCCATCTCCGCACCGGCGGGTGCCGCCAACGCACATCAGGGCGACGAAGCGGCTGAGATCCTCTCCGCCTGGTTTGAGGACGAGCAGGGCGAAGCAGTTGATGTGCTCCGGCCCCGGAGCACCTGCAGCGTCGCGGTGCAGGTGCGCTGCCAGCGCGATCTGCACATGCCGATCTTCGCGGTATCGCTCGAGAACGGCCATGGAGACCGCGTCTTCACTGCGACGAACGTCGAGTCCGACTCAGCTCGCGACTCCTTCGCCGCCGGCGAGCTCGTCACGTTCCGGGTCTGCTTCACGAACGTGCTTGCGCCCGACAGGTATCACCTCACCGTGTCCGTCGCCAGCGAAGAGGGCGCTTGGCACGATCGGCGTGAGCGGATGATCTCCGTCGTCGTCGCCGGAACGCGCAGCTCTGATGCGCTCGTCGAGCTGCCGTACGAGTTCGTCCTGCAGCGAGGATCACCTCAGCCGGCGCTGCCGACAGAGCGGAGATGAGCGCCCCGATGGCTGCACAGGAAGCACACCGCTCGACCACGACGCACCCGTCGGATGCCTACGGTCACCGAATCAAGGGTCCGTCTGCGCTTGGCTCGAGCCCCCGCCGCATGTGGCACCTCACCTGGTCTCTCGCGCGCACCGAGTTCAAGCTCGCCTACTTCGGGTCGGTGCTCGGCTACCTCTGGCAGCTCATGCGCCCGCTCATGCTCTTCGGGGTCATCTACGGAGTGATCAGCGCATTCGACAAGAAACTCAGCGCAGGGGCGCCGCTGTTCCCGGTCGCGATTCTTCTTGGCATAGTGATGTACAACCTGTTCTCAGAAGGGACCGCTGGTGCGGTCTCATGTCTCCTCAACAGAGAGAACCTCGTTCGCAAGATCGAGTTTCCGCGGCTTGCAGTGCCGCTCGCGACTGTGATCACGTCGCTGATGAACTACAGCCTGAACATGATCCCAGTGGTCGTGTTCCTGCTCGCGGCGGGCGGTGCCATCAGGTGGACGTGGATTGAGGTGCCGGCGCTCGTGCTCCTGCTCACCGCCTTCATAACTGGGCTTGCGGCGGTCCTCTCCGTCAGCTACGTGCGCTACCGCGATGTGCGGCCGATCTGGGAAGTCGTGCTGCAGATGATGTTCTACGGCTCGCCGATCTTCTACTCGATATCGAGCCTGAAACATCTCACTCTGCTTGGCGTGAGGGTCAACATAGCGCACGTGATGATGGCCAATCCGTTCTCCGCGATTCTCGAGCAGATGCGTCACGTCCTCATCAGCCCGCGCTATCCGAATGCGGCACAGGCGATCGGAGGCCCCGCGATGCTGATGATCCCGGTGGGGATCGGGCTCGCCGTGATCGTGTTCGGGTTCCTGCTGTTCGACCGGGAGGCACCGCGCGTGGCGGAGCAGCTGTAGTGGCGGATCCGCCGAAGAGCGTGGGCCGCAGCGGGCGCGCGGGAGAGCACACCGACGGGACAGGGCCCGCCGACTGCTCCCCGTGGAGCGTCAACGCGGTCTCAGCCCCCCGCGAGGCCTTTTCGCCTCGCCGAAGGCCGGAGCCGCTCACCGTTGCCTTCGTCGGGCAGAGCGTGTACTTCCGGCAATGCGCTCTGGAGCGACCCGTGGCCGGCATCGCGCCTGCCTTCATCGACTTCAGGGCTGGAGCTTCGCCGAACGCGCTGCGCGCGGCGCTTGCGCGGGTCGATCCCGATGTCGTGCTCGTGTTCCGCCCAGAGATCGTGCCAGAGGGCCTTTTCAGCGACCTGCGCTCCGTCACGATCGGCTATCTCACAGAGCCGCTCCCACGCGCCGAGGGGGATTCGCACCCAGACCTCTGCGCACGACTGTCAGCTCTTCAGCGGGTCGATCCAGGCGGGTTCGACCGGATAGTCTGCTTCGATCCGCTCATCGCGCAGACTGCGAGCCGCATCCTGCCCGTCTGGCGGTCACTCCCGATCCCCGTGGCTGACGGCCTGTTCATGGATCCTCGCCCCCGCCGGACGCCTCCGAGGCTGCTGTTCATCGGACGGTCGACTGAGCATCGTGAGTGGATGCTCGCGCCGATCAAGCGCAACCATCTCATCACTCACATCGGGCATGGGCTGTTCGGCGAGGCACTCCAGCGGATGCTCGCCTCCTCCGACGTGCAGATCAACCTGCACAACAATCCCTACCCCACCTTCGAGAACCGCGTCTGCATCGCTCTCGCCGCCGGGCATCTGGTGATCTCGGAGCCGCTCAGCCCGTCCCATGGCCTGCGGGCGGGCGTCGACTATCTGCAGGTGCAAACGCCACGGCAGCTCGCCCACCTCGCTGAGCAGGTCAGGGCATGTGACGGCGCATGCTTCGAGGTCCAGCTCTCCGGTCGCCGCGAGGCGGAGCGCTTCCGGGCCTCGCGCGTCTACCCGGAGCTCTTCCGCGACGTCGTCGAGGATGTGCGGGAGAAGGGCAGCGCGCGCCGCATCGGGGCTTCGGCCTCGAAGGTTCGGGAGGTGTGAAGGAGTCTCACGGCCGCGTCGAGGCGGCCTCAGGTGCAGCCTGGGGTCTTCCGTCCGAAGGCCGCAACGTCGAGCAGCAGATCGTGAACGATCCGTCTGAATGTTCGCGAGGCCCTGAACTGCTCCGCCTTCATCCGACCGCGTATGCGCATCCTCCTGTGGGCCTCTGGGAAGTCTCGCAGCGAGCTCAGGATCGCCAGCAGATCCTCTGGCGCTTCGACGCGCAGGTAATCGATGTTCTCCTCCAGGCCGTGCGCGGGGCGCAGCGATTCGGAGATCAGCAGGTGAGCCGCCGCGAGGTGCGCGGCGGCTGGCCACCCGAATGCGCCCCCCCACGCCTCTGCCACGTACACGCCGACGTCGTATTCTGCGAGCAGAGCCGCGAGCTGCGCTCCGTTCACGCCGTGCACGATCTCCAGCAGGTCGTGCTCGTGCTTTGCGGGCATCAGCATCGCCTCTCTGTGGGCCGTCGAGGGCCCAATCGACATCGCGCGGGGAGCCCGCTCGATGGACCTCGCCTCTGCAAATAGGATGTCGCTCACTGGCGGGGGGATCGCTCGCCACACCTGCGCATCCCCGATCGCTGTGCCGCTCAGCGCCGGGTCGAATGCGAGAATGCGGTCGAGGGCGGCGCAGGAGCTCTGCGCCGCCTCGCTCGAGGGCGGCTCAGGGATGACGCCGAGCGTCACCCCCTGCAGACTCGCCAGCGCCGACGCTCGAAAGGAGCCTGGGTCCAGCACGACGCTCACCTCGCTCTCGAACGTGCACGCCTGCTCGAGCAGCTGGTCAGGGTCACCGCCTGGCGCCAGCGCGAAGAGCCTGCACGCTGTGAGCTGGTCCCTGGAGGGGGCCCAGTCTTCGATCATCGCCGCTGGCCCGATGAACGCGACTCGCCGAGACGAGTCGGCAGGCCGCCTCGTCTCTGGTGCGCTGCTCGCAGTCGATGTCCATCCCATCGGGACCGGTACGATAGCTGCGGGCGGAGCACTGCCGACACCGCAGGTGTCATCGTCGTGAAGGTCGCGTTCATCCTCAATGACCTGCAGCTCTCAGGCGGCGTCGGCGTCGTCGTCGAGCATGCGTGCCGTCTCAGCAGGCTCGACGGCTGGGACGTCGCCCTCGTGCTCTCCCGGCAGCAGGAGGAGCCGAGCTGGCGCGGGTTCGAGCACCTCCCACATCTGCACGTCTGCTCCGCGCAGCAGGCGTTGGGCGAGCGCTACGACGTCGCCCTCGCCACCTGGTGGGAGACGACGTTCACGCTCTTTCGGCTCAACGCGGCACGGTATGCCTACTTCGTGCAGAGCCTCGAGGACCGCTTCTACCACCACGATCACCCCGGGCGCCTCGGTGCCGCTCTCACCCTCGATCTGCCTGTCGCGTTCATCACCGAGGCGCAGTGGATCGCTCAGACCCTCTCCCAGCTGCGGCCGGACGCGCTCTGCTTCGTCGTGCGCAACGGCATCGACAAGGACGTGTTCGCCCCGCTTCAGCGAGTCGAGCGCAACGATCACGGTCCTTTGCGGATACTCGTCGAGGGCTATCCGAGCGTGTGGTTCAAGCACGTGCCGGAGGCGATCGAGGCGACCCGTGCGATGGGGGAGCCCCATCAGCTCATCGCTGTCAGCGGCGATCCGGCGGGGGTGCGCGCTCTCGGGGTGCGCGACGTGCTTGGGCCGCTATCTCAACGGGAGATGGCTGATGTCTATGCGCGCACCGACGTGCTGCTCAAGCTCTCGAGCGTCGAGGGGATGTTCGGGCCACCGCTCGAGGCCTTCCACCGCGGGGCCACCTGCCTCGTCACGCCTGTCAGCGGGCACGATGAGTATGTGAAGCACGGGTTCAATGGCCTCATCGCCGATTGGGATGATCTGCGCGGAACCGCACGCCAGCTCGATCTGCTCGCCCGCGACCGGGAGCTGCTGCACCGCCTGCGCTGCAACGCGCTGGAGACCGCGAGCGACTGGCCTGACTGGGAGCAGGCCAGTCAGCTCATGGCGGCGGCGCTGCTCGAGATCAGGAGCTCACCGCCGCCAGATGCGGTCGCATCCAGTGCACGGCTGCTTTCCGACCTGCGTGGCGGCCTTGCGATATACGACGGGCATCTGCGGGAGCGCAGGAGGTTCGCCGCGAGCGCGATGCGAATGGAGAAGCTGATCGGAAGGCTGCGCCGCAGCGTCATCCTCCGGCGCCTGCTCGCGCTGCGCCGGTTCAGGCTCGCGCGCCTCGCTGCCCGACCGGTGCGGCCGCTGACGCGGCGCATCAAGCGGCTTCTCGCGTAGAGGTCGCACTCGCGTGATCCTGTAGACGGCCACATTCGTTCAGGCGTTGAGGCCGTCACCTCGAGCCGCTCTGTGGCTCGCACTCCTCGGCGCTGACCGCTGATCGGCGATGCGGTTGCTGGCGCCGGGTGAGCCGCGCGGCAAGCCTCGAACGACGATCGGGACTTGGCTGCATGCGGTCTGCCGGTGAGCCCGTATCATCTGCGCATCCGCTTCGCTTCGGTGCCTCACCCAACCGATGCTCGGTCGCGAGCAGACGCCCCAAAGTCGACTATGGCCACCGATGTCAGACGACCATCATCGCGTCGAGCGCGGCGGCTTCGCAGGGCGGGACCCATTTCGAGGGCTCGCTCCCGGATCGGGGCGCTCCCGCGAGCGCTCATCCTCATCCTCATCGTCGGTGCGTTGCAGGCGCTCGCGTGGAACGTTGCTCTCCCCGCGTTTCAGGGACCTGACGAAGACGCGCACTTCGCCTACGTGCAGTACCTCGCCGAAACCGGGAAGCTGCCCAGCCCAAGCGTCGGCGATTCGCCTGTCTCCACTGAAGAGCACGATGCCCTCACCTATCTCAACCTGTTCTCTTTGAGGGGCGTGCTCGCAGCCAGGCCAGCATGGAGTTCAGCGGACCTGCGCTACTGGCAGCAGATCGAGAAGACCTTGCCGCCGGGTGCTGCGGCCAACGGAGCGGGGGCCAACCCGATCGCGAAGGATCCGCCGCTCTACTACGCAATCATGTCCATCCCCTATCGCATGTTCGCCTCACTGCCGCTCCTGAAGCGGATCTTCGTCCTGAGGCTGTTCAACGCGCTCTGCTTCCTCGCGACGATCGCGCTCGTGTGGACGATTGCGGGTGATCTGTTCGGAGGGACCCAGTGGAAGCAGGTCGTTGCCGCCGGCGCAGTCGCCCTCGAGCCGCAGCTTGCGTTCATGAGCGCCGTCATCAACGCCGACAATCTGCTGATCGCGCTCACGACCGCGACGCTGCTTGCGGCGCTCAGGCTCGTGATGCGCGGACCGAGCGTGGGCCGCGTCCTGACCATGTGTCTCCTCGCGGCTGCCGCAGCGCTCACGCACGGGCGGGGTCTCGTGAATGTCCCGGTGGCTGTGACCGCGCTCGTCGTGGCTTGGATCCGGTTCCGACCGGGTGTGCGGCAGGTCGCAGGGCAGCTCGCAGTGATGGCCGGGACGCTTGGCGGGGCCGCGTCCCTCTACCTGCTGTTCGGGACTCCAGGAGGCGGAGGAGCGGCATATGGCGGGCAGGTTGGGGCGCTGAACTCTGGCCCACCGTTCAACTTCCGTCAGTTTCTCTCTTCGATCTACCAGTTCTACTTCCCACGGCTGCCAGGGATGCGCCCACGACTGGGGCCCGCATACGGGTACCGGCAGGTTTTCATCGAAACCTTCTTTGGGGCATTCGGATGGCTCGAGGTCACGTTCAAACCGCGCGTGTATGCGGTGCTCGAGGTTGCGTCCGCGATCGGGATCGTTGGGCTCTACACAGCGTTCGTCACGCGCTTCAGGAGCATCAGGCGGCAGTGGCCAGCGGTGATCGTGATGCTTTCCCTGCTCGTGACGAACATCGTCTTTCTGCACTACGTCTCCTACCGCGCGCTGCTCGGCAACGGCGGAACCAATCCGCTCATCGTCGGCAGGTACCTGCTGCCGATGATCTCTCTGTTCGGCCTCGCGATCGCGTTCACCGTCGGGTCGCTGCCGCGCAGACTCGGACCGCCGGTCGCCGCGGTCGTGCTTGCCGCTGGCGTACTGCTCTCGCTCACGGGAATCGGCATCACGGCGGTGAGGTTCTATGCGTAGGCGCGCTCTCCGAGCATCGTTCACCCTGCCCGCTCTCTCGGCTGCGCTCGCGCTGACGCTGATCCTTGCGGGTGCCCTCGTATTCTTCCTCCCCTATCTGACCCGGCTTCGCCCCGCACTCGCTGGCGTGCCGGCGCCAGCGCCGCTTGTCTCCATCGCGGAATTCACAGTTCCACCTGGGCGAGCAGCCTGTATGAGCACAGTTGCGATCGACGCGGACGCCAGCCTCGTCGAGTTCAGCCTCAAGCCCGGTCCCCACGCCAAAGCTGGTGGGCCGCCCGTGGAGGTGACGCTGAGCGCACCTGGATATCACGCGAGCACAACCGTCCCAGGCGGCTACCCGGGAGGCCTCGCCACCATGCCGATCACGCCTCCACGTCAGTCAGTCATCGGCAGCGTCTGCTTCAGGAACGTCGGTCATTCATCCGTCGTGCTCGAGGGGTCGAACGAACCGCGCACGATTTCCCGGTCCAGTCTCGTCGTGGCGGGGAATCCGGTTGTCGGTGATGTGGCGCTCACCTTCGGCGAGCGCAGAGAGACATCGCTGCTCGCGCAGGCGGGCGAAGTGTTCGGGCACATCTCAAACCTCACCGAAGGGCTGCTGCCCGTGTGGCTCATCTGGGTCATCGCTGCACTTGCCGCGTTCGCGATTCCGATGGGCATCGTCGCAGCGTTCTACGTCGCTCTCAGAGATCTGCCAAGCGGCGACGGCGTGACGGCCTGAGCCACGGCGACGCCTCGGTGCTCGCAACGTGCTGAGCCGCCGCTCATCGCCTTCGCCGTCGTGCTGAGTCGCCTCAGCGGCGGGGCTACTGCCGCCGCAGCCCGAGGATGCTCAGCAGGAATGAGGAGAAGATGATCTGGACGCCGACGATGATGAGGGAGGCGGCGATCACTGCGAGATGTTCGTCAGAGAGCGATCCAAAGCCTTTCGAGATCCATGAGGCGAGGATGATCGCGCCGAGCACGATGCCGATCAGCATCACGGCTCCGCCAAGGAGCAGGCCATGCTCGAGCTTGAAGCGCGCCCTCGCCCTGTCGAACCATGGGTCGCGCTCGCCCATGAAGTAGGTTCCATAGGCGTGCGCGCAGAGGCCGAGCGCGAGCACCTGGGTGCCGACCATCATCAACAGCGCTCCGCCGATCAGCGCGTGTATGCCCCAGGTGCGCCCGAACAGTTCGAGGCCGCCGCCTACGAGCCCTACGATCAGCGCCCCGACCGCCGCCATCACAGCGCCAGGCATGATGAACAGGTGCGTTGGGCTGTGCAGCAGCAGGAAGCGGAGATGGCGCCAGCCGTCTTTGAAGCTGGAGAGCTTGCTCTCGCCGCCCCTTCGGTGGTACTGGATCGGGAACTCAGAGATCCTCAGCTTCTCCTTCGAGGCCCTTATCACCATCTCTGAGGCGAACTCCATCCCTGTCGTGCGCAGGTCGAGGCGCGGCAGCACGTCCTTCCGCAGCGCTCTCATGCCGCAGTGGGCGTCGTTCACCCCCGTTTTGAAGAGCACGTTGAGCAGCCCTGTGAGGATCGGGTTGCCGATGTAGCGGTGCAGCCATGGCATCGCGCCCGGGTGGATGTTCTCCATCCTGTCGCCCATGACGAGCTCCGCTCCTGCGTCGAGCTCTGCGACGAAGCGGGGCACCTCGTCGAAATCGTATGTGAGGTCGGCGTCGGCCATGACGATGTACTTCCCCTTCGCGGCGGCGAAGCCCGCGAGGTAGGCGCTTCCATAGCCGCGCCTCTCCTCGCGGATGACGGTTGCACCCGCCGCCTTCGCGAGCTCTGCCGAGCGATCTTCAGAGGCGTTGTCGACGACGAGCACCTCCCCGCCGCCCGCGATGTTCTCGACGGCGGCAAGCGCAGCCCGGACGCACCGCTCTATGTTCTCCTCCTCGTTGAGGCAGGGGATGACGACGGAGACGGCAGGCCCCTGCCGTTCGGGTGAGCGATCTGTTGCGGGAGGCGTTGTCTGCGCGACGGTGCTCATCTGATCCGGACCCGCTGAGGCGAGGCTCGCTGAAAGCGGCCGCACCTGGGAGACCTCTGGTTGTAACGCGCCGCCGGCCGGAAAGTGGCGCGCACCGTCCTCGGATCCTAGCGGACCCCACGGCAGTCGCGCCGAGCGGCGTCATGCCGACCGCCTTCGCACCAGCCGCCGTCCCACCGGTCGCCTCGATGTGAGGACGAGCACGCCCATCGCCTGCGCGCCCCGCACCCGCCGCGCAGGGCATCCTATGTCCTCATGCGCATATGCATCGTCTACGACTGCCTCTTCCCCCACACGGTTGGTGGCGCCGAGCGCTGGTACCGGAACCTCGCGGAGCGTCTGGCAGCCGACGGCCACGAGGTCACCTACCTCACGCTGCGTCAGTGGGAGGACGGCGAGCGTCCAGAGATCGACGCGAGGGTGCGCGTCGTGGTCGCCGGCCCACGGATGGCTCTCTACACCGGGCCGAGGCGCCGCATCCTTCCGCCGCTCGTCTTCGGGCTGGGGGTGTCCGCGCATCTGCTCGTCCATCGTCGCGACTACGACGTAGTGCACACCTGCGCGTTCCCCTACTTCTCCCTGCTCGCCGCCGGCCTGTTGCGGCGGTGGGGTCGCTACACGCTCTGCGTCGACTGGTTCGAGGTGTGGAGCAGCTCCTACTGGCGCAGCTACCTCGGCGGGGTCGGCGGCATCATCGGCGGCTTCGTGCAGAGGCTGTGCGCACGTGTCCCGCAGCGGGCCTTCTGCTTCTCGCAGATGCACGCGAGCAGGCTCCGCGAAGAGGGCCTTCACGGGGAGATCGTGATGCTGCGCGGGCTCTATGTTGGCAAGAGCCGAGCCGCTGAACCGCGGCAGGCTGACCCGCTCGTGATGTTCGCAGGGCGCCTGATTCCGGAGAAGCGCGCGAGGCTCGGCGTCGAAGCGGTGCTCCTCGCGCGGCGGCAGATCCGAGATCTGAAGGGTGTCTTCTATGGCGATGGCCCTGAGCGCGACGCTCTGCAGGCCCTGATAGAGCGCAATCACGCAGAGGCCTTCATAGAAGCTCCAGGGTTCGTCTCCGGCGAGCAGGTCGAGCATGACCTGCGACGCGCGGCGTGCCTGCTGCTGCCATCGGAGCGGGAGGGCTATGGCCTCGTCGTCGTGGAGGCATGTGCCTACGCGACGCCAGCGGTGATCGTCGCAGCCCCTGACAATGCGGCAAGCGAGCTGATCGAAGAGGGGGTGAACGGAGTGGTTGCCGCAGACGCCTCTCCAGAGACGATCGCCGCCGCGATCGTGTGCGTCTGGGAGGCAGGGCTGCCGATGCGGCAGAGCACCGCTCGATGGTTCGCCGACAATGAGCAGCGCCTCTCGCTGCACTCTTCGCTGCAGACGGTGCTCGAACGCTACTCGCCAACCGCGCGAGGCAAACGCTGCTCGCCAACCGCGTGAGCGAGCGTCCCAGTGATCGCTGGCTGCGTCGTGCTGCGGCAACCCATAACCTTGCCTCTGAATGCGCGCATCACCAGTGAGGGTCGCCGTCGCAGGGCTTGGCTACTGGGGCCCGAACCTCGCCCGCAACTTCGCTGCGATTCCAGGCTGCGAGCTCGCCTGGTGCTGCGATGAGGATGAGACGAGGCTCGAGCGCATCGCAGCCCAGCATCGCGGCGTCGAGGTGACGACGACGCTCACCTCGATCCTCGAAGACGACTCCGTCGACGCCGTCGCGCTTGCAACCCCTGTCGCAACCCATGCGCAGCTCGCCCTGCAGGTGCTCGAGGCTCGAAAGCACTGCTTCGTCGAGAAGCCGCTTGCGCGCTCGAGCGCTGAGGCAGAGATCGTGCTGCAGGCCGCTGAGCGGGCGGGCAGGACGCTGATGGTCGGCCACCTTCTCGAGTACCACCCCGGCGTGAGGCTGCTGAAGGAGATCCTTCGCTCAGGCGAGCTTGGACAGCTGCGCTACATCTACGGCAACCGCCTGAACCTCGGACAGCTGCGCAGCGAGGAGAATGCCCTCTGGAGCCTCGGCGCCCACGACGTCTCCGTTGTTCTCGCGCTCGCGGGGGAGGAGCCGACGGACCTCGCTGCGCACGGCGAGTGCTACATGCAGCAGGGCATCGAGGACGTCGTCTTCGCGTTCATGCGCTTCCCCTCCGGCCTTGCGGCCCACCTGCACCTCAGCTGGCTCGACCCCCACAAGGAGCGTCGCTTCACAGTCGTCGGCTCGAAGCGGATGGCGACCTTCGACGACATGGAGCTCGAGCGCAAGATCACGATCTACGACAAGGGGTTCGACGAGAAGGCGGACAGCTACGGCGAATACATCACCCGCTCAGGTGAGATCCGCTGCCCAAGGGTGAGCAACGAGGAGCCCCTCCGCCTCGAGTGCGAGCACTTCATCGCGTGCGTGCGCACCGGCTCTCCTCCACTCTCCGACGGCGCGAGCGGCCTCCGGGTCGTCAGAGTGCTCGAGGGGCTGCAGCGAGCGCTCGACCGATCGCGCCAGTGACCTCTCTCGCCTGCGCAGCGGAGAGGCTCGGGCTCATCGGGATCGCGAGGTGGCGTGATGCCGCCTGCTCTGTACCCTTCAGTGGCCTCGACGGGGCATACGCTGCCATCGCTCGCTGGCGGTGGATGGGGGTGCGGTAGTAGGCCCTGCAGCCATGCCCCTCTGCTGTGAGCGAAGCGGCGATCGCATCTGCCCTCTCAGCCTTTATCACGTACAGATGCCAGGCAGGCTCGCACCCCGCGCTCGCCCGCGGCAGGCTGACGAGATCGCCAAGCCCCGCCTGCTGATAATGCGCTGCTGCAGCGCGCCTGCCCTCCGCCCAGCGATCGATGTGCGGCAGCTGCACTCTGAGCACCGCGGCCTGGATCTCGTCGAGACGGGAGTTGCAGCCGATGAGCTCGTGGCAGACCTTGTCCTTCGAGCCGTGGAAGCGGAGCATCCTCACCCTCTCGGCGAGCTGTGGGTCGTCTGTCGTCACGGCGCCCCCATCGCCGAAGCAGCCGAGGTTCTTCGAGGGGAAGAAGCTGAAGGTGGCGATACGGCCAAGCGAGCCTGGACGACCATGAGCGCAGCGGGATCCCGTCGCCTGGGCGGCGTCCTCGAGGACGGGGACGCCAAGCGCCTCGATCTCCGCGACCGGCGCGAGATTGCCGAACAGGTGCACGGCGATCACGGCCTTCGTCCGCGGCGTGAGCACCTCCTTCACAGTGTCGGCTGTGAGGCAGAAGGTCTCAGGGTCGATGTCGCAGAAGACGGGCCTTGCGCCCGTCGGAGGGATCGCCTCAGCGCTTGCGAAGAAGGTGAAGGAGGGGACGATCACCTCGTCGCCATCTTTGACGCGGAGTGCCCTGAGCGCGATCGTGATCGCGTCGGTGCCGTTTGCGACCCCAATCGCGTGCTCTGTCCCACAGTAGGCGGCGAACTCCCGCTCGAAGGCTTCGACCTCCGGACCGAGAATGAAGCGCGATCCCTGAATCACGGCCTCGATCCGCGCGAGGATCTCAGCTCGCAGCGGCGCGATCTGTCTCTGCGTGTCGAACAGCGGAACAGGCACGCGCCAAGGCTAACGTGCCGTCGATCCGGCCGCTGGACCCGCCCGCGACTCGCCCTGCCCTGAGGGTGCGCCTGCCTGCCCTGACAGCGCGCGCTGATAGACGGCGATCGTCTGCTTCGCCGTCGCCTCCCAGGTGAAGCGCGCCGCCTGTCTGCGCCCCGCCTCTGCGAGCCGCTCCGCCTCAGAGCGTTCGCGAAGCAGCTTCTCTATCGCCTCCGCGATCTGCTGCTCTGAGAGGGGATCGAACAGCAGTGCGGCACGGCCTGCGACCTCTGGCAGCGAGGAGGCGTTCGAGCAGGCGACGGGGACGCCCCTTGCCATCGCCTCGAGCACAGGCAGCCCAAAGCCCTCATAGAGGGAGGGGTAGACGAACGCGTCCGCGAGCTGCCAGAGGCCCTCGAGCTCCTGCTCTGAGACCCAGGGAAGCAGCAGCACGTCGTCGGCTGCGCCAAGCTGCTGCGCTCGCTGGGCGAGCTCCTGCTCGTGCGAGGTCGGATACCCCGGCATCACGAGCTTCGGTCGCTGATCTGGCGGGATCCGCGCGAGCGCGCCGATCAGGGTGATGAGGTTCTTGTGGGGCCGCTTCGCGGAGAGCGTGAGCAGAACGCGCCTGCCGCCGAGGCCCAGGCGCCTGCGCAGCTGCACCTCGCTGACCGGCTCCACTGCTCTGCTCCCCCTGAAGCCGAGGGGCACGACGTCGATCATCTGGGCGTTCGTCGACAGGATCTCGATCAGGTCGCGCTTCGTGCTCTGCGAGTCGGCGATCACCCTGTGGGAGCGCCTGACCGCGAGAGGGACGAGAACCCCCATCCCCTTCGCGTGAAGCCCGCCATGCGCTTCTGGGAATCGCGCGTAGATGAGGTCATGCACGGTGACGACGCGCGAGAAGGGGCCCCAGGCGGGTGCGGTGCTGCCGAGGCTGTGGAGAAGCTGAACACCCGCCCGCGCCGCCTGCAGCGGCAGCGGGCCCTGCTCCCCAAGCACCCACTGTGGGCGGCTGCCCGCATTCACAGGCACGAGCACTGAGCGGACGATCTGCCCCCAAGGGCCATCTTTTGCGGCCGCCGTCTCCCTGTTGATGAACGCCGTGAACGAGATCGAAGGCGCCTGCTCAACGAGTGCAGCGATCAGCTCCCGTGCGTAGATCTCCATCCCACCGGTCTGCTGAGGTACGAGGAAGATGAGGTTGAGGCCGACGTGGAGGCGCCGCGTCGGCGTGGCGGCGGCGCGGCCTGCGCCCGCCCGCCCCGGGATGCCTGAGGGGCGCCGCATCGACGTGGAGGCGGCGCATCGATCAGCGGGGGTGGGCATCGATCTCGATGTTCGTCGCGAACAGCGTGAGCGGCCTCACTCCGTTGAGGGTCGCGTTCGCCCTCCAGATCGCCCTGCTTGCGCGCTGCAGACGGGGAGAGGAGATCGTGAGCGGCAGGAGGTTCGTCAATCGCACCTGCTCGACGGCGAAGCGATTGCGTTCCAGCAGCGCCCGGGCGCTGCTCGGAGTGTAGACGCGGTCGTAGGGCAGCTTGCCATGGTAGTAGAGGCCAGCGATCCTCGCGATCGCCTCGAGGTGGGAGAGCCGGTTCGGCAGCTTGTAGACGTAGAGCCGGCCGTCCCGCGCGAGGACGCGGTGAAGTTCTGCAAGGGACCGATCTGGGAACTGGACGTGCTCGAGCACGCCGCAGGAGAGCACAGCAGCGAAGCGGCCGTCCTCATAGGGCAGCCTCGCCGAATCGCCGCTGATCTCTATCGTGATCTCTGGGTGGCGCTGCAGCTGCTCCTGCCCCGTCAGTGGCGCTCCCTCCCTGTAGTCGAAGCCGTCGACGGCCACTCCCCGCTGCCGCAGCAGGTGCATGATCTGTCCGTGGCCGCAGCCCCAGTCGAGCACCCGTCCTCTCGTCTCAGAGGCGATCCGATCCGCGATCGCCTCATACTCGAGCATCTGGGCCCCTGAGCGGACGTTCACGTCGATCCTCCGCTCGCCTCGCATGAGGCGGTGGATGCTACCGGCTATCGTGGGCCTTCCCTGCGAGTCCGCGCCGCCGAGTGCATCCTTCCCAGTCCGTTCTCCCAAGTCCGCTCTGCCCAGTGCATCGTTCCCAGTCCGTCTTGCGAAGTCCGCTCTGCCGAGTGCATCGCTCCCAGTCCGCTCCCCTGACCCCGCTCTGCTCGGTCTGCCGAAGTCGCTGAGACGAGTTGTCCCTCTCTCCTGCATCAAATCTGACGATAGGCATCGACGCGCGCGCGGCGGCGGAGGTGCCGGCGGGGCGCGGACGTGTGGTGCGCGAGCTGCTGAGGGCGCTGACACGGCGCGAGGACCTGAATGTTCGCTACGTGCTCTACGCTCGCGAAGCGTGGCTGGACGCTCCGCTCGACGAGCGCTTTCGCTGGCGCCTGGTGAGCGCACGCGACCCGCTGTGGCACCTGCTCGTTGCGCGGTGCGCGAACCGCCACTGTCACGCCTTTCTGTCGAGCAACTCCTACCTGACGCCGCTCTTTCTGCGCATACCGACGGTGACGATCGTCTATGACCTCGTCACCTTCGAGCGCTCGATGCGGCCGAACTCGCGCTCCGCGCTGATAGAGCGCGCGACGCTCTCGCTGGCGGTGCGCCGCTCAGCCGCGGTGATCGCGATATCGAACGCGACCGCAGAGGCGCTGAACCGGCGTCTGCCAACGGAGGCGGGCAAGACGATCGTCGCCCCCCTTGGCGCGACGCTTCCGCCGATCGCAGACCTGCTCGCTGAGGAGGCGGCGAGGCTGCCGGCACCAGGATTCGTGCTCGCAGTCGGCACGCTCGAGCCGCGAAAGAACCTGCCAAGGCTCGTCGAGGCATACGCGACGCTCGCGCCTGACCTGCAGCGCCGCCACCCTCTCGTCGTCGTCGGTGCGGTCGGCTGGGAGGCGGAGAGGACGCTGGAGGCGCTGCGATCGCTGCAAGATCGGTGTGTGATGCTCGGTTATGTCTCCGACGCCGCGCTGTCAGAGCTCTACAGGCGCTGCGCGGTGTTCTGCTATCCATCGCTGGGCGAGGGCTTCGGTCTGCCTGTGCTCGAGGCGATGACAAGCGGCGCCCCCGTCATCACCTCGAACCTCTCGTCGCTGCCTGAGGTCGGCGGTGAGGCCGTCGAGTACGTCGATCCTTACGATGCCGGCTCGATCGCGGCGGGCCTGAGGCGCGTGCTCTGCGACGAGGACCACCGTCGCAGGCTCGCAGAGCTCGGACTCGCCCGCTCGAAGCAGTTCAGCTGGCGGCGGTTTGCGCAGATGACGCTCGATGCGTTGCGGCGCGCCGCTCAGTCTCCTCAGGCGCAGAGTTGCGATCGGCCGGAGTCGCGCGATGTCCGCTAGGCGACCGCCCGCCAGGCATGAGCCGCTGGTCAGCGTCGGTATTCCAACCTACAACCGTGCAGAGACGCTCTCGAGGGCTGTTCAGTCCGTGCTCGCCCAAACGCATCGCAACCTCGAGCTGGTGATCTCTGACAATGCGTCGGTCGATGGCACAGCTGAGCTGTGCCGGTCCCTGATGGAGCGCGATGCGCGCGTCAGATGCCTGCGCGCCTCCGTCAACAGGGGGCCTACAGCCAACTTCAATGCGGTCTTCGAGCACATGCGCGGGGAGTATGTGATGGTGCTCTCCGACGATGATTGGCTTGATTGCAACTACATCGAAACCTGTCTGTCTGCCCTGCGGGCACACCCTGGCAGAGCGATCGCGTGCGGTGTTGCCCGGTATGTGCGCGGCAGCGAAGTCGTCAAGACCGGGCGCCAGATACAGCTCACAGACGCCTCGCCCGCTCGACGTGTGCTCTTCTACCTGCGGCAGGTCGACGAGAACGGCATCTTCTACGGTGTGATGCCAGCTGAGGTTCTGCGCTGCGCGGCGCCGATGCGCAACGTGCTCGGCAACGATTGGCTCCACGTCGCCTCAGCAGTGGCCCGAGGCACGGCCGTCACGCTCGCCGAGACGTCCGTGCGTCGTGAGCTCGGCGGGACGAGCGCAGACTTTCGCAAGCTCACGAGAACGCTCGGTTTGCCTCGCTGGCAGGCGCGCATACCCCACCTCGTGATCGCGTGGCATGTCTTTGCCGACATCGGCTGGCGGGCTTCAGCGTACGGTGATCTCTCCTGGCAGGTCCGCCTCCGCCTGGCACCGGCCGCCGCCCTTGCAGCGATCCGCTGGCGGTCGCTGAGCTGGCACGTGACGATGCCGGCGTTCGCCGCACTTTCGAGGCGGCCGCGAGGCCAGCTGCTCTGGCGCGGCTTTCTGGCGCTCGCGCGTCTCGCCGGCAGGAGTGACTCGCAGGCGGACCAGGTGCCCGTGGGCGGCGAGCCTGACCGCAGCCGCTGAGTCCAGGGCGTAAGTCGCGCCTGTGCCTGTGGGCCGCGCCGGGTGCGGCAGCGGTCACCCTGCTGGCACCGTGCCGCAGGCGGGCACGCCGCCCACTTCAACCCGCGCTCAGTCCGCGCCAACGGTCAGTCAGCGAGCGCTCGGCGTGCGGAGCGCCGCGTTTCCCCATGCCATCGCCTCGAGGTGACGGCGTGTGGCCGGGTCGGCCTCCTCGTACTGGCGCGTGCGGTTGTCGGCGATCAGCAGGTTGCGCTGATCGCCGCTTCGGAAGGTCGCGCTATGTGGCCAGCGCTCTGACGGGTAGGCCTGGCCGTTGCGTCCAGCCACCACCACCTCCAGACCACGTTCCCAAATCTGCCGGCTGATCGAGCGCCGTCCACTCTCCAGCGCCAGCGCCTGCGCCTTCGTGCGCACAGCCGGCCAGTCCAGCTCCAGCAGCAGGTCGCGGTGGAGCATGAAGCCGTTGGTGCGCAGGTGCGGGTTGGGGAATGGCGCGAAGTCGCGGCGCCGGCGACGTCGCAGCCACAGCGGGGCTGCGCTGTGAGCACTCTCGTAGGAGCCGCCCGTCCCGGTCATTCCGACTCCAGCGTCGGCAAGCGGCGCAGCGAGTGTCGCCAGCCAGCCGTCTGCGAGCGGTCTGCTGTAGGAGTTCAGAAAGCAGACGGTTCGCGCCTCGACCTGTTCTGCTGCGTGGCGATAGGCGGTCAGGTCCTGGACTGGCGCGTCGATTCGGATGCGGCGGCACGCGATCGCGTCCAGCAGGCTTTCAATGCTCGCCAGTCGCGCTGGCTTCACGCGCCCGAAGCCGTTCAGGATCACTGCCAGCTCATGCTCGCGACCAGCGGGCCGTTCGCGGTAGGCGGCGAGGAAGGACGCGAGCACGCGCGGCTCCAATCGTGCCCACACCAGGTGCACGACGCATATCTCGCTCATGTCTCGCGACTCTGCCCTTCGATCGGGTCGGTGTCAGGGAGCACCGAGCAGGCGGCGCAGGCGGCGCGCACGCTCGGCGATCGTCTCGCGCGAGTGGGGCGGCGGGGTGAGAATCGCCTCGATCTGCGCGAGCCCGACGGAGCGCGTGGCCTGGATGCGACGGCGCTTGGCGATGGTGCGCGGCAGCTGGACGACGACGGCGCTGAGCGCCGCAAGCTGGCGGGAGAGCTCCCCTTTGCGGGCGGCGTCGACCAGCCAGCCGGCCTGATAGCTGAGGATCGATGGCA
>JAJYUP010000071.1 GCA_021792455.1 Actinomycetes bacterium
AGTGGCCGAGCAGCTGGTAGCCGCCACAGACCCCGAGGATGAGCACTCCGGCTTCTGCCGCCTGCCTCAGCGCCTGCCCCTTCACCGCGAGCAGATCCTCTGCGCACGTGAGCTGGTCTTGATCCTGGCCACCGCCGAGATAGATCAGCTCGTGCGCGTCGGGGTGCAGCTGCTGGCCCAGACCGAGCTCCGTCAGCTCGAAGGCGATCCCCCGCCAACTGCAGCGCCGCTCGAGCACGATCAGGTTGCCGCGGTCAGCGTAGATGTTCATCAGGTCCGGGTATAGCGAGCACACTCGCAGCACCGGCTGCACGCGAGCATCTGCCTGTCCCGCAGCTGCCGCTGCAGGCTGCAGGCCGCTTCCAGGCTGCTCTCGGTCGGGGCTGAGCTCGATGCCTGCCGTGCTCAGGAGAAGCTCCCCTTGGCATCGCCGCGCTTCACCAGCAGCGCCCTCAGCTCGAGCATCGCCGTGTATGTCGGCAGGGCGTAGACGGGCTTGCGAGCGTCGCCGTCGGCTCGCTGGATCGCCGCTTGCAGGCCCTCCTGCAGCGATGCGGCGAGCGAGATTCGCGCCCCCTCTACGCCCGCGTACTTCAGGCGCAGAGCGATCTCTGGCGCTCTGCTGCCCGCGCACACGACGCTTGCGAGCCTGTCGGCGAGACGCTCGAAGTCCGCATCCCAGATCCAGGAGACGTCCCTGCCATCGGCGACCCTGTCGTTCAGGATGCAGAGCAGATGGAGCTCGCCGTCCTCGAGCTCGAGCGTCCGCAGCACCTCATTCGCGCCGGCTGGGTTCTTGATGAGCAGGATCCTCAGCTCGCCTCCGTCGACCTCGACGGCCTCTCCGCGGCCGAACGCCGGCTTCACCTGCTGCAGAGCCTCCAAGATGGACTCGAACGGCACCTCCAGCGCATAGGCGAGCGCGGCTGAGCCAACCGCGTTGTAGACGTTGTAGAGGCCGGGGAGGGGCAGGCGCACGCGTGCAGACGCCTGCGGGAGGTGCAGGTCGAAGCTGGCGCTGCGCACGCCCTGCAGCTCTATGTTGCGCGCAAGCACATGAGGCGTGGGGCGTTCATGGCCACAGGAGGGACAGCTGTAGATGCCGAGATGACCGAGGTAGACCCGCGAGAAGCGGTAGGGGGCGCCGCAGCTGCGACAGTGCTTCGCATCGGCGGCGTGGGCCATCGTGCCGAGCGCGGCCTGATCGTCTTCGAGGCCGAACCAGATCACCCGATCGCGCCCTCCGCCGAGGTCGGCGACGGCGGGGTCGTCGGCGTTCAGCACGAGCTGCGCACCGGCGGCGGCGCCCGCGCCGCCGACGGTCTGCGCCCAGCGCTGCAGGATGAGCTCGAGCTCGCCGTAGCGGTCGAGCTGGTCTCTGAAGAGGTTTCCGAGCAGGATCACGCGCGGGTGCACCTCCGCCGCCAGCAACGGCAGCCACGCCTCATCGACCTCGAAGAGCCCGATCTCCCCGCGCACCACGCCGCCGAGCGTCGATGCGGCAAGAAGCGCGGAGGCGATGCCTGAAGGCATGTTCGCACCGGCGCTGTTGTGCACGAGCTGCACCCCCGCCCGACGGAGCATCTCCGCCGCCATCGTCGCCGTGCTCGTCTTGCCGTTCGTCGCCGAGACGAGCACGCACCCAGCGGAAAGCTCGGCGGCGAGCTCGCGCAGCGAGCTGGCGCGCAACCGCCGCAGCAGCTGGCCTGGCACGCTCGTCGCACCGCCACCGAAGCTGCGCGAGAGCGCACCGGCACCCCGCGAGAGCGCGATCGCAACCGGCAGCGGCGTGCTCACAGCTTCCCCGAGGCGCCGCTCGCCGGCTCGGCCCCGACATCGGCCCGCCGAGCAGTGGCCGGTGGTGTGGGGGAGCTTCGCCAAGCATCCTTCGGAACGATCACATCGATCGCAGCGGGCAGGACGCTGATGCGCACAGGAAGCGGACCGACAGGCTCACCGTCGGCGTAGACGGTGAGGGGCCTGTCCGCATCGATGTGCACAGCGCTCGCTCGCTCGACGCTCACAGACGACAGCCGCACGTGGCTGCCGTAAAACACGCGCGGCAGGTTGAGGAGAAAGCGCGCCCTGCTCATCTGGCTGATCGTCACGACGTCGAGCATACGATCGCGATTGGAGGCATGAGGAGCGATGCGCATCCCGCCACCGTAGAAGCACGTGCTCGCAGCGGCGACGGTGTAGCCGGCAAACGACCGCCGCCTCAGGTCCGGCGCGTGCGCCCTCTCATCTGCGGTGGCGTGCCCACTGTCGCATTCGCCGCCCTCGAGCTGCACGTCAAATCGTGCTGGCCGCCAGTGCGCAAGCGCGCGCAGCGCTCCATAGGCATAGACGAGGCGACCGAGCTGCGGCGGCGCTTTGTTGGCGATCTCAGTCGCGATCGAGTCGAAGCCGACGGTCGCGATCCCGACGAACGCGCGCGCCTCGACGGCGCCGAGGTCGATCCGGGCGCGGTGGCCGGCGATGATCGGCTCGCAGGCTGCGACTGGGTCCAGGGGTATGCGAAGCGCGCGCGCGAAGTCGTTTCCCCGCCCAGCTGGGAGCACCGCCAGCAGCGCGTCCTCCATCAACCGCAACGCGTCGGCAACCGCACCGATCATTCCATCGCCGGCGAGCACTGCGACGAGCTGCCTGCGCCGCGTCGCGGCCTCTGCAAGCCTTCGCGCCTCGTCGAGGCTGCGGACAGCGTGCGCGTCGACGTGCAGACCCGCCGCCGCGAGGGTCGCTTGGACCGCTGGAGCTGCGTGCTCCGCACGACCTGCGCCTGCGGAGGGATTGACGAGCAGGCATACGGAGCGGTCCACGCCGGCAGCCTATTCTGTGACTGCGCGCGCCGCGCACGCGCGAAGGCGACTCTTACGTGCGTCTTGCGTTACGGTCTCTTAGGGTCGCCTTTGCAGCGGTTTCAGCTGGCGTCCTGCGCCGATCATGGGCACTATGCTGCGGAGGTGCCGATCCGCCCGCTCAGGCCGCGACACCTCGCCGCCCACCGACTGCTCGGCTCGCTTGTCACAGTGGCTGGGCTTCTCGCGGTGAGCGCCTGCGGCGCCGCAGGCGATCGCGCAACAGCAGATCGCGCCGCGAGTGGGTCGAGCGCCTCACGGCAGCTCGCAAAGCTGGGCAGCGCTGCCAAGGTGCGCAATGGCGTCTGTGTCGAGGTCAAAGCGCCAAAGCCGAAGGGGCCCCAGCACATTGCGACGCCGACCTTGACCCTCGATCCCGCGAAGCGCTACACCGTCCAGCTGCTCACGAACTGCGGGGCGATCGACGTGCGTCTCGCGGTCAGGAGCGCACCGAGGATCGCCGCGTCCTTCGTCTACCTCGTCAGGCGCGGCTTCTACAACGACCTCACCTTCCACCGCGTGGTCGCGGGGTTCGTGATTCAGGCTGGCGACCCGACGGGCAACGGCTCTGGTGGTCCGGGCTACACGATCGTTGAACCGCCGCCCGCCGATACGCAGTACCGCAAGGGGACCGTCGCGATGGCGAAGAGCGCGACCGATCCTCCAGGGGCAGCTGGAAGCCAGTTCTTCATCGTCACCGGCTCTAACATCGACCTGCCGCCGCAGTATGCGCTCCTCGGGACAGTCGTCGGCGGACAGAAGACGGTCGCCGCGATCTCCGAAGTGCCGACGGTCACCGGGCCAGACGGGGAAAAGAGCGCACCCGCGCATCCGATCGTGATCCTTCAGGCGACGGTGCGCGTCAGCTGATCGGAGCGTGCGCACGCCGGGCCCACAGTGGCGCGCGGCGGAGCCTCAGCGCAGCAGAGAGACCACCCGCCCAAGCGCATCGGCGGCCGCTTCGGTGCCCCTCAGCGCCCGGGTGTGCCCCTCAGCGCCCGGGTGTGCCCCTCAGCGCCCGGGTGTGCCCCTCAGCGCCCGGGTGTGCCTGCCTTCGCCTTCTCCCGCCTGCGGCGACCGACCATCACGAGGATCGCGATCGCGGCGGCTACGAGAATGAACCCGAGCAGCACGCCAGGTGCGATCCCGATTCCGCCGAAGGGGATCGCGACCAGCTTCACGATCCCGAGACCAAGGCCAATCAGCGCGGCGATCAGCAGGATGATCAGCAGGATCCCTCTGATCCTTGCGAGCATCCCCGCGCTTGCGGCGGGCAGCAGCAGCCCCATCGCCCGCAGCGCAAGCATCTGGCGGCCGCTTGGCGCAGCCTGTCCGAGCCGCTGCACCGCCTCCTTCAGATCGCCCGCCCTCCGTTCTGCGAGAGCAAGCGAGGCGTCTGCCATTCTCCGCAGCTGCATCCGCTCCTGCGGACGGGCCGCTGCGATCGCGCGCTGGAAGTAGCCGCGCGCCTCCTGCGCATCGAAGCGCTCCGCCGCGCGCGCACCGAGGATCGCAAGCGCTGCAGCCCTGTATCTCGTCTCTGCCTGAAGCTCCTCGTCAGAGCGCTGCTGCAGCGCCTCGATCGCGGCAATCGTGCCGCGCTGCTCGATTCGGATCTGCCGCTGCTTCGGCGCCATGACCGGCCATTCTACGGGCATGTGAGCGGTGCGCGGTGTCCCCGCTCACGAGAGCTGAGCGCGACTCGGTGCAGCGCGTGCGCCGGCTAGGCGCGCAGGCTGCGGGCTCGGATCAGGAGCCACAGGCTGCGGGCTCGGATCAGGAGCCACAGGCTGCGGGCTCGGATCAGGGGCGCGAGATCAGCGGGCCCCGACGCAGGCGGGAGCGTCTTCCGCGGGTGCGCGGCGGGGAGAACGGCTCGCCATGCGGCCCCCTGGGACGACGCGGCCTGCGCGGTCTGCGTGGGTGCGGACTCGGAGATGGGCCTGCAGTGACCTTCATGCCGCCATCGTCGCCGCCGTCCTCGGCGGACTCGGTCGCCTCATCGGCGAGGTCCGCGTCGCGTTCAGATCGAAACGGAAGCCAGATCAACACTGCAGCCACCGGGATCTTGATCAGCGCGAACAAGATCAGGACGATGATCACCCAACTCGACATACCCTCACCCGATGCTACTACCGCGGAGCGGCGGAGTCGTGTGGGAGACGCAGGTGAGACGCATCAGGGAGAAGCGGGAGTGAGGTCCCACACGTCGCGAGAGACGGCACAAGCACCCCTTGCGCAGCCCGTTAGTTTACATAACGTACATTATCGACCGTTGAGCGCGAGGGCCGCTCTCCAGGCTGCTCGCTGATCAGATCGCAGGATCCAGACTGCGTTGCGTCGCGGCACGCCGAGACGGCGCGGCGGTGCGTCGCGGCACGCCCAGACGGCGTTGCGTCGCGGCACGGCTACCGCGTCGGGTGACGGGTGCGCAGCAGATGCTGACGGTGCCTGCTGCGCCTGCGCCTCGGTGCCTCGTAGGGCGGCACGCCAGGCGCGTTGCGGCCTCCGCCTTCCTGCAGGCGCAGCATGTGGTGAAGCCCGCCTTCGACGGAGCGGCCTTCGAGCATCTCTTCTGTGATCCGGCGGCGCCGTGCCGTCGCCTTCACCGCGGCCTCTGTCGCCCTCTCGTGGTAGTTGCGGAATCCGAGCCGGTGCGCCTCCTGCAGGCGCCGCGGCAGGTTCTGCCGCAGCTCCTCCTTCGTCGCCCTGTCGTGCATCGCAGCGAGCTGTTCTTCGAGCGCCCCACCACGCCCAGCGAGATTGTCGAGCTCGAGCAGCCCGCCTTGCCCGTCGTAGCGGTAGAGCTCGCGTTCCTGGCCATCTGCGATCACGCGCGTGCTGTGGGGTGCCCACTTCGAGTAGAGCGCGTACTTTGCGCTCGGCGTCCGGATCGCCGTCACATGGCGGGGTGCGTCGGCGGCGTAGGTCTCGATCGCGAACTCTGTGACGATCTCGTCGGTGGCGTGCAGCACGTAGGGGCGGCCTGGCGCCTCAGGACTGCGAAGCATCGAGAGCAGGTCGTGGCGGTGGGCGAGCTGCGCGAAGTGGTCATCGTGGCGCCAGGAGTTCGATTCTGTCGCGATCGAGAGCAGAAGCGGAGCGACGTCGACGCTCGAGGTGAGGCCGGTGCGAGCCTGGCTCGGGGCCTTCGTCAGCTTGCCCGTGCTGCGCAGATCCTTCACGATGAGCGGCACCCTCAACGCCTCCTCGTAGACGGCGGCCCCCTTTCCGCGCATGCCGTGGGAGGCACCATACTCGCCGTGGTCTGATGTGAACACGACGACCGTGTTGCTCGCAATCTCCGGCCTGCTGTACAGCGCGTGCAGCACCTGACCGATGTGGATGTCGACCTCGTGCAGCAGCTTCAGGTAGAGGTCCATGAAAGGCTCCCAGGCACGATCGAGCAGCGGTCCGCTGTATGGAACGCGCCCGAAGGAGACATCAGCGGTGTCCTGCAGCGAGCGCTGCAGCCTCGGCTTGTGGCGCCGTTCCATCTCCCTGGGGGTCTCGAAGTTCGGCGGCAGGCCGTGAACGCGGTGCGGCGCGCTCGCCTCTGGGGCGGTGCGCTCGCTCCAGCGGTACCACCACGCGATGTCATGCGGGTTGACGAACGAGACGGCCGTGCACCACGGCTTGTTCGAGGGCGCGCGCGCGATCCATTCTTCGAACTGACCGACGATTTCGGGGTCCGCGCGCCAACCCTGCCCAGGGCCGCCGTCCGGCGAGGGGTAGGTGCCGCCGGCGAAGCCGTAGCGCTCGAGCGCTCCGGCGTCCTTTGGGAGGCTCCACTTGTTGTCGCCGTGCGTGAGGTGCCACTTGCCGTACCAGGTCGTCTCGTAGCCGAGGTCCCGCAGCATCGTGCCCCACGTCGGAAATCCGGGGTTCAGCGTGCTTCCGCCGGTGATCATGCACCCCGTCTGGTGGGTGTAGAGGCCGGTGAGCAGCGCCGATCGCGCGGGCGTGCAGTCGTTGGAGGCGGTGTAGTGGGAGGCGAATGAGACGGCGTCGCGACGCAGCCGCGCGAGGTTCGGCATCAGCGCGCGCGCCGCCGCCGTCGCCGAGAACCACTGCGGCGTGCGCAGCTGATCCACCATCACGAACAGGATGTTCGGCGGCTTCGCCGAGCTGGGCACCCGCCCCGCGCTGCTCGAGCGGGCGCTGCCCGTCTGTTGGCGGCTCTGCGTGCTCTCAGTGCTCTGCGTCGTGTGGGGATGGCTGTGAGAGAGGTGCCTCGCTGCGGCACCGAGGGTGGCGCGCCTGCCCGCGCCGCCTGAGACGATCTCGCCGATCGCAACACCGCCGCCCGCGAGCGCACCGCCGGCGAGCACGGCGCCCTTCAGGAGCGTCCTTCGGTCGATCAGCGGCTGCTTGCCGCCCGCCTGCTCGTCCTTGCCGGCCTGCTTGCCGCTGCCGCCGTCGCTGTTCTCGTCCTCTGCCACAGCGCGCTCCAAGTTAGCCGGATCGATGTTCGGTTCGGGCGCATCTGTGTTTGCGGGCTGTTAGCCAGAGCGCAGCGACCGCATCGGGTCGCACACCTGTGCCTCGCGCTCGTCCCGCGGGCTACTGCTCTTCGCGTTCGGAGAAGTTGCCGTAGAGCGTGAGGAGCACGAGCGCGAGGACCTCGCTCCGCGGGCTACTGCTCTTCGCGTTCGGAGGGCTCCTCGCCATCGCGCTCAGGCGGCGCGCTTGCGAGGCGGATCGTGCCGTAGACGACGAGTGGGGTCGTGATCAGCAGCGCCGCCACTGCGACGCCGAGCGCACCGTAGCTCGTGGTGGCGAAGGTGAGGATCACGAGTCCGACGACGATGAGCATCGGCGCCCACATCGCAAGCAGCGGGATCGTGTGCGCGAGCGGGTCACGTTCAGGCGCGTGGCCGTGGTGCTCAGGCGCGGTCGGCACCGTCGGTGCACGATGCTCGGTCGTATCCGTCTTGGCCGTGGCAACCATCAAAGCTCCTTTCCAGGTGCGCCGCTGCGCTATATCTCAAGCCTAACCTACGGCGCGGCAGAGCACTCCCCAGACGACAGCCCGCTGCAGGCGAACCGGCGTGCCCTGCAGATGGACCGGCGGGCGCTACAGAGGTTCAGGCTGAACTTCACGTTCGCCGCGGTGCACTTCGGCCAGCTTTTCGGCCTGAAAGCGCTCGAGCACCTGGTAGTCGGCGAGCCCCTGCTCGTGGGCGACGCGCAGGTGGGCCGGCAGCGGCGCGCGCAGCTCGTGCGGGATCGCCTCCCCTTCGAGCACCCCTCTCAGGGTGTCCTCGAGCGGCGTTGCGCCCGCTTCGTTCTGCGTCTCGAGCCGACCGCGTTGCGTGCCGTAGTCGTAGACCTCGACTTCCTGGCCGGCAGGCTCGACTTCGATCGTCCCTGGCCTCCAGTTCGAGTACAGCGCGATCTTGCCTTCGCGCGTGCGGAGGGCGACGACGTGGCGGGGCGCAGCCGCCGCGTGGGGTTCGAGCGCGAACTCTGTGACGTCCTCGTCGGTGGCGTGCACGATCCACTTTCGGCCAGCCGCACGCGGATCGGCGCCGATCGCCGCCATGTCGAGACGGCTCGCCAGATGCGCGAACCGGCTTTCCTGCCGCCAGGTGGAGCCTCCCGTCGCGATCGTCAGCATCAGGGCGACGACATCAGCGCTCGAGGTCAGCTGGGTGCGGGGGAGCTGCGTCTGCGCGCTCCAGATCCCGCGCGGATCGTGCAGGTAGAAAGGCACCCGCAGCGCCTCCTCGTAGGCGGAGGCCCCCTTTCCCCGCATCCCATGCGACCCGGCGTACTCGCCGTGGTCTGCGGTGAACAGAACCACCGTCTGTCGTGCAACTGCAGGCCTGCTCGCAAGCGTCTGCAGCACGCGCCCCACCTGGACGTCGACGTAGCTTTGAAGCATCAGGTAGGTGTCCATCATCTGCGTCCATTCGGCGAGCGCTCCGGCGCCTTCGAAGGCGACGGGCCCGAAGGACTGGGCCGCGGTGTCCTGGAGCGAGCGCTGCAGCGCAGGCTTGCCTTTTTCGATCAGCTGCTGCGGGGTCTCGAAGTTCGGCGGCAGCGCGCTCGCTCTCGACGGCGGCGAGGACTCCGCGGCGATCTCGCTCGTGTAACGCCACCACCACGCGATGTCGTGCGGGTTGACGAACGAGACAGTCGCGCACCAGGGAGCGTCGCCCGCCGAGCCGGCGAACCACTCCTCGAACTGCCGCGCGATCGAGGGATCGACCCTCGTGCCCTGGCCTGGCCCGCCGTTCGGCGATGGATAGGTCCCCCCTTCGAAGCCGTACTGGCTGAGCGGCGCCATCGGGTTCGGGTTGATGTGCCACTTGCCGTAGTAGGCGGTCCTGTAGCCGACGCTGCGAAGCAGCTCACCCCAGGTTGGGAACCGCGGGTCCAGCCAGCTGCCGCCGGTGAGCATCACCCCCGTCTGGTGGGTGTACAGCCCCGTCAACAGCACGCTGCGCGACGGCGAGCAGTCGTTCGATGCGACGTAGTGGCTCTCGAAGCTGACAGAGCGGCGGCGCAGGGCCTCGAGGTTCGGCAGCAGCGCGGCCTGCTGCACAGAGGCGGGCATCCACACAGGGGTGCGCATCTGGTCGACGATGATCATGAGGATGTTCGGCTGCGAGCGTGACTGTGGCTGCGGCCCGACTCGCGGCCTCCGCGAGCGGCCCCTGCCGAAGCGCATCGCGAGCGCCCCGGTGCCGACGGCCGCCTGGCCGAGGAACGTGCGCCTGCTGCTGCCGCTGGGGCTGCTGCCGCTGGGGCTGCTGCCGTGAGCCGGCGCGCTTGGCGGGCTGATCTGAGCTGCGCTCGAGGGCGCAGGGGCGCCGCGCAGGGGCGCCACCGCCCTCTCTGGCGCATGTCTGTCGTCAGTCGGCATCTGACGCGATCGTCGGGGAGCCTGTCGGCGAGCACCGCCTCACCGGCCCAATTCTGTCGCAGCTGCGAGATCGGCGCGCCGCCTGGGCGCGAAAGCGCAGCCGCCGGATGGCTTTCGGCAGCGAGCGCAGCCTGATCGGGATACGGTAGGTGTCGACATGGCAAGCAAGCGAGAGCGCCGCAACCGCGGCTCGAGAGAGGGGCCGCCGATCGAGCGTGCCGCGTGGCATCGCTTGGCCGCATGCACCGCCGCCGCAGCCGTGCTGCAGATGGACGGAACGCTCATCACCGTCGCGCTGCCGCGCGCTGGCCACGCCCTGTCGATCGGCACCCACGCCCAGGGTCTCGTGCTCGCGATCTATTTCCTCGCATACGCGCTCACGCTCTGGCTTGGCGGACGCCTCGTCGATGCCGTCGGCTCACGCCAGGTTGGAGTGGTCGGTCTGTCGCTGTTCGCACTCGGCGCCGCAATCGGCGCGCTCGCAGGCAGCGCCGCGGTGCTGATCGGATCGCGGGTGCTCCAGGGCATCGGCGCAGGGCTCGTCAGCCCCGCGGCGCTCGCCGGCGCTGTCGCCGGCTTCCCGCCGGAGCGGCGCGGCACCGCGCTCGGGCTGTGGGGCGCCGGCTCCGGCATGGCGAACCTCGCCGGGCCGCTGCTGGGCGGCGCGCTCACGGTGCTGATCGGGTGGCGGGCCGACTGGTGGGCACTCGTTCCGCTCGCACTCGTCTCGGGCGTGGCGATCTGGCGGCTCGTCCCCGGCAGGCTGCAGGGGGAGCGCGGGCCCTCGGTGCCCATAGCCCGCTCCCCGGTGATCGCCGCCGCAACGCTCGTCGCGACGGTCACCTTCGCCGTGATGATCGGCACGTTCTTCCTCGCAGAGCAGTACCTCCAGGATGCCGCGGGCTACTCGCCGCTGGGGGCCGCCGCTGCGCTCATCATCGTCGCGCTGCCGGTCGGACTCGGCGCGCCGCTTGCAGGGTCGCTCGCGGACAGACACGGGGAGCGTCTGCCCGCTGCGATGGGCTTTCTGCTCACAGCTCTCGCGCTGCTGATCCTCGGCATTCCTGGGGTGCCTCTGCATGGCCTGCCGACGCTGCCGCTGCTGCTCGCGGTCGGGCTCGGCCTCGGGCTTCTGTTCGCGCCGACCTCGCGCGCGGCGCTGAACGCCGCTCCGATCGGCAGCCATGGTCGCGTCTCAGCCCTGCTCTCCGCGGGAAGGCTCACAGGTGCAGGGGTGGGCGCTGCGCTCGCGGGCATCTCGCTGGGGAGCACGGTGACCGCCGGCAGCGTCCACCAGGCGCTGCTCGGCGCCGCCGCACTGTGCGCGCTGCTCGGCCTGCCTGCCGCGATGCGCATGTCGAGGCGAGGAGGCGAGCGCCTCCGATGGAATCTCGCAGGCGACCCGGTGCAGCTCCGGCGGGCAGGTGGGGTCACGCAGCCGGGCAACGAGGTGCAGGCTGTAGAGGTGATGCAGGCGCACGAGGCCGCGCGCCTCACGCGGCCGAGCTGACCTGCTCGAGCGTCGACATCGTGAACAGCGCCTGCAGTGCAAGTCCCTCTGCAGCGAGCGCCTGCTCCCCCCCGGCCTCCCTGTCGATCACGCAGATCACGCAGACGATCTCCGCCTCCAGATCCCGCAGCGCTCTGCAGGACTGCACGACCTGCCCCCCAGAGGTGATCACGTCCTCGAAGACGGCGATCCTTCTTCCTGCAACCTCCCCCCCCTCCGCGAGCCGGCACGTTCCGTAGCGCTTCGCCTGCTTGCGCACGAACAGCGCCGGGATGCCGCTGTGCAGAGAGGCCGCGACGGCGAGTGGGACACCGCCGAGCTCGAGGCCGGCGAGCGCCTGCACGCCAGATGGCAGCATCGCGGTCATGCGGGCGGCGATCTCCGCGAGCAGCTGCGGATCGGACTCGAACAGGTACTTGTCGAAGTACTCCGTGCTGCTGCTCCCAGAGCGCAGCGTGAACCGCCCAGTCAGGTGCGAGCGCTGATACAGACGGCGGGCGAGGCTGTCAGCGACGGCGCTCACTGGGGGGAGCGTACATGCTCGCCGCTCGCCGCGCAGTCCTCTGATGTGCGCGCTGCGTGTACGATCGCCTCGTGGCCAACGGACGTGATCACGACGTCGTGCTGTTCGGGGCGACGGGGTTCACAGGCGCTCTCGCAGCGCAGTACATGAAGCTGCACGCACCCGACCGGTTGCGGTGGGCGATCGCCGGCCGCAACGCTGAGAAGCTCGCCGCGCTTGCTGAGCGCCTCGAGATCGACGTGCCGATGCTGCGCGCCGATGTCGAGGACGCGGCCTCGATGCGAGCGCTCGCGGAGGCGAGCCGCGTGCTGGTCAGCACCGTCGGTCCCTACACACGCTACGGTGAGCCCGCGGTCGAAGCGTGTGCCCTTGCAGGAACCGACTATCTCGACCTCGCCGGCGAGCCGGAGTTCGTCGACCTCATGTACATACGCCACCACGAGCGCGCGATCCAGAGCGGCGCACGCCTCGTGCACTGCTGCGGCTTCGACTCGGTGCCGCACGATCTCGGAGCTCAGTTCACCGTCGAGCAGCTGCCGGAGAACGTTCCCCTGCGGGTGCAGGGGTTCGTGCGCGCGCGCCTGTCGATCTCCGGCGGCACGCTGCACTCCGCGATCGGCGCCTTCTCGCGGCTGCGCCAGAGCGCCGCCGCCTCCGCCGCCCGCCGCCGTCTGCGCCCTCATCTCGGCGCGCGCAGGGTGCGCGGCCACGTCGGCGGCCCCCACCACGAGCCGGAGCTCGGCTGGGTGGTGCCGCTGCCGACGATCGATCCCCAGGTCGTGCTGCGCTCCGCGGCCGCGCTCCCGCGCTACGGACCGGACTTCTCCTACGCCCACTACCTCGTCACAGGCAGCCTGCCGGCCGCCGGCGCCGTTCTTGGTGCGACGCTTGGAGCTGTCGCGCTCGCGCAGCTGCCGCCGACGCGGAGGATGCTGCTGGCCCGGATTGCGCCCGGTGAGGGCCCAAGCGTCGAGCGTCGCCGCGAAAGCCGCTTCGAGGTGCGCTTTCTCGGCGAGGGCGGCGGCAGCCGCGTGGTCACCCAGGTGTCTGGCGGCGACCCAGGCTACGAGGAGACCGCGAAGATCATCTGCGAGGCCGCGATGTGCCTCTCCGAGGACAGGGGCCTTCCGTCCCTCGCAGGACAGCTCACCCCTGCCGTGGCGATGGGAGCCGCGCTGAGAGATCGCCTGCAGGCGGCGGGAATCCCCTTCAGGGTGCTGAGCCGCTGAGGGCAGTCGCGGACTGTGTTCGCTCCCTTCCAGACCGAGCTGCACGGCCACCGCGTCATCTATCACATGGCGGGCAGCGGCCCGCCTGTCGTGCTCATCCACGGGATGGTCAACTCATCGAAGCACTGGAGGGCCCTCGCGGAGCTGCTCGCCGCCCACCACACGGTGATCGCCCCGGACCTGATCGGCCATGGTGACTCCGCGACCCCGCGTGGCGACTACTCCCTCGGCG
>JAJYUP010000241.1 GCA_021792455.1 Actinomycetes bacterium
GAGCAGCAAGCGGACCTTCTGGGACGCCTTCAGAGCGCTTGGCGAGTGGCATTCGGCGCAGCCTCCTTACTGACGGCGCAGCGGACGTTGGGCCAAGGCCAGAGAGCGCAGCGAACCTGAGGCCAGGCGGTCAGCGCAGACGCAGGCCGGGGAGCGCAGCAAACCTGAGGCCACGGAGTGCCCTCTGCGCTCAATCGCTGCGCCCTACATCGTCAGCACGATCTTGCCAAGCTTGCCGCCCGCCGCGAACCGCTCGTAGGCAGCACCAGCCTCCTGCAGCGGATAGCTCGCGCTGACGTGCACAGAGACCTGCCCTGAGGCGATGAGTGGCAGCACCTCGCGCTCCAGCAGCCGGGCGGCCAGCGCCTTCTCCTCGAGCGCCCTCGACCTCAGCGTCGAGCCGTGGATTCGCGCGCGCTTGCCCATCAGCGCAAGCAGGTTGAGCTCCGCCTTGCCTCCAGCGCCCACGCCGATTACGCAGATCCTGCCCCGCTCAGCGAGCGCCTTCATGTTCGCATCGAAGTTCGGAGCACCGACGAGCTCGAGGATCACATCGAAGGGCCCGTTGCGCTCGAACCCATCGACGGCGATCGCCTCCGCTCCGATCGATGCGACCTCCGCACGCAGCGCCCGATTTCGCACGGTTGCCACGACGGACGCGCCTGCCGCTCGCGCGAGCTGGATCGCAGCGAGCCCGACGCCTCCCGCGGCCCCATGCACGAGCAGCCGCTCACCAGAGCGCAGCTGCGCCTGAGTGAAGAGCGCGTCATGAGCGGTCGTGAAGACCTCTGGCAGCCCGCCCGCCTGCTCCCAGCTGAGGCGCTCCGGCACTGGCATCAGCTGGCGCTCGTGCACGACGGCAAGCTCCGCCTGGCCGCCGCCTCCTACGATCCCCATCACTCTCGCTCCGAGAGCGAAGCGCTCCGAGCGCTCTCCGAGCTCAGCGACCTCGCCGGCGAGCTCGAGCCCTGGGATGTCCGCGGGCGAGCCTGGGGGCGCAGGATAGAGGCCGCGACGCTGCATCATGTCCGCCCCGTTCAGCCCCGCCGCACGCACCTTCACGAGCACCTCGCCGGCGCCAGGCTTCGGGTCGGCCCGCTGCGCAACCACGATCTCGCCATCGCTCACCGTCACTGCACGCATCGTGACCGGCAGCCTACCTGAGGCGAGACGAACAGCTGCCTCGGCGAGATCGAGTGCTTCCGCAGCCGAGACCAACAGCTGCCTCGGCGAGATGAAGAGACGCCTCACCTGAGACGGAGAGGCCCGTCAGTCGATCGGCGGCCGCTCGAGCAGCTGCGCGATCTCTGCCGCCGCCCTCTCAGGGTCGGAAGCGTCTGCAATCGCCCGGACGACGCACACCCTGCGTGCACCCGCCTGCAGGACCTCCGCGATGTTGCCGCTGTTCAGCCCGCCGATCGCGAAGAACGGAATCGCAGCACGCTTCGCGGCGTAGGCTGCGAGCTGCACGCCGACCGCCGGACGCCCGGGCTTCGTCGGAGTCTCGTGGACGGGCCCAACGCCGATGTAATCGACCGCTGAAGATCGAACGGCAGCGTCGATCTGTGCGGGGGAGTGCGTCGAGAGGCCGACGATCATCTCATCCCCAACGATGGTCCTCGCCTGCTGCGCGCTCACATCGTCTTGACCGACGTGAACTCCGTCGGCTCCAACCTGCACGGCGATGTCAGGGCGGTCGTTCACCAGGAACAGCACGCCTGCCCGCGCGCACAGCGTCCGCGCGCGCGCCGCCGCCTCGAGCAGCTGCGCCTCCTCCAGGCCCTTCTCGCGCAGCTGCACGATCTCGACACCGCCTGCGATCGCCGCAGGCAGCACCTCATCGAGGCTTCTGCCGCCTGGCGCAGCGCCGCAGACGAGGTATAGGCGCGCCCGCTGGAGGGCACGCCGGCGCAGGCGGCCGTCATCGTCCATGCCGCCAGTGTGCCAGCCGACGCCGAAGATCGCCGCTTCAGGGGTAGCATCAGAGCGATGCCACCCAGCGACAACAGCTTCGACGTCGTCGTCATCGGCGGCGGAGTCATCGGCCAAGCGATCGCGTGGCGAGCGCGCGAGCGGGGCATGAACGTCACCGTTCTCGAGCGGCACACCCTTGGCTGCGGCGCCTCCAGAGTCGCCGCAGGGATGCTCGCTCCAGTCGCGGAGGCTGACTTCGGCGAGGCCGCACGAGCTGTGCTCCAGCTCGGTCTGCGCTCGGTGCAGCGGTGGCCCTCGTTTGCGGAGCAGCTGCAGGCAGCGTCTGGCGTTCAGGTGCCGCTGCGTCCATCGGGCACGCTGCTTCTTGCGAGAGACGAGGACGAGGCCAGAGAGCTCGAGCGCCAGATATCTCTGCGAGAGTCACTTGGTTTGAGAACGAGGAGGCTGCGGCCCTCGGAGGCGAGGGAGCTCGAGCCTGCTCTCGCCCCGACGATCAGGCTCGCCCTCGAAGTGCCAGACGAATACAGCGTCGACCCGCGCCTGCTGCTTGATGCTCTCACGCGCGCCTGCGAGCGTTCAGGCGTTGTCCTGCGCCAGCAGACGGAGGCTGAGTCGATCGAGGTCGACGGCG
>JAJYUP010000072.1 GCA_021792455.1 Actinomycetes bacterium
CGAGGCCGACCCTCGCCTCATCCGCCGGCGGCTTCAGCAGATGCGGACGATGCGCCATCAAGCCCAGCCCCACGGCATAAAGACGTTCGGATCGACCTTCAAGAACCCCCAAGATCCGCGTGCCCGCGGAGCAAGTGCAGGGATGCTGCTCAGTGCTGCCGGCTGCAATGGACTGCAGGTCGGTCGCGCTCGCTTCAGTCACAAGCATGCGAACTTCGTCGAGAACCTCGGTGGCGCGAGCACTGAAGAGATCCTCGCGGTCATCGCGGAGGGCCGGCGGCGGGTGCGCGAGCGCTTTGGGATCGAGCTCGAGCCGGAGGTGCACCTGCTCGGGCCTGTGCGCTTCCCCTGGGAGCGGTGATGCGCCGGTGGATCCCAAGCCAGTGAACAGCGGCAGTCGGGGGCTGCCCCCTCGGCTCGGGGCGGTGATGCGAGGGCTCTGCGCCCTGCGCCCAGCTCACCGCTTCCGCGGAGCGGCTGAACTGCCCTATTCCGAGGCGGCGGAGGGCCGGTGCGCTGGTCCGAAGGGCACGTAGCGGCGCGAGATGTCGCGCAGGATCTCGAGCATCGCCTCGGCGGCGACGCTCCTCTGCGCCGTCGGAGGCATCGCGGCGATCACCTTTCGCAGCGGAGGATTGGGGTGGAGCGCTCTGATCGCGATGTCCTTGCGCAGGCTCGAGAGCGCAATCTCAGGAATCAGGGCGACGCCGACACCCGCGGCGACGAGACCCTGGATCGTCTGGTAGTCGTCGCTCTCGAAGGAGACCTGGGGCTCGAACCCGGCCGCGATGCACAGTCGCACGACGTGGCGCGCGCAGGCCGAGCTCGAAGAGGTCTGCACCCACGACTGGCCGCGAAGATCCTCCAGGCGCAGCCGCCGCCGGCTTGCGAGCGGGTGGCCACTTGGGAGCGCGAGATACATGGGGTCCTCGAGCAGTTGCGCGAGCTCGAAGCCCTGCCCACCGGCCTCGCTCTCCTCGCCGAACTCGAACAGGAGCGCTAGATCCAGCTCTCCGCCCGCCAGGCGCGGGAGCACGTGCTCCGGTTCGTCCTCGGCGAGCGTCAGCTCGACACCGGGATGACGCGCCCGGAAGGTGGCGACTGCGAGTGGCATCAGGGTTGCGCCTGCGCTTGGGAAGGAGGCGATCCGCAGCCTGCCCGCGCGCAGCCCCGCGAGGGCCGCGAGCTCCTGCTGGGCGGCGTCGAGGTGAGACAGCACGCTCTCAGCGTGCGCCAGCAGCGTCTCGCCCGCTTCGGTGAGGCGCACGCCGCGGGCGTGACGCTCCAGCAGGGGCATTCCCGCCTGCGCCTCGAGCGCGGCGACCTGCTGGGAGACGGCAGACTGGGTGTAGGAGAGCTCGAGCGCGGCGGCTGACAGGGAGCCATGCTGCGCGACTGCGACGAATGTCCGCAGGCGGGCGACAGTGAACATAAGTCCATCTTATAGCCAGGGTCAGAAACATCGGTGGCACTGATGCCACATGCGTGCAAAGCTCTCACTGTGTCGCAGCGGCGGGACTTCACCACTGAGCACCGGACCCTTGGGAATCGAACCCCTGGGAGTCGGACCCCTGGGAGTCGGACGCCTTCGGAGCACGCCACCGCGGAGCCGGCGAACCGGCTGCTCGGCAGCGGCGGGGCCTCTCGACAGGGGGTCTCACGAGCGGTGGTGAGCGCCTTCGCCTTTGGCGCTGCGAGCCTGAACTTTCACTTTCGAACAGGAGTCTGGCAATGTCGCTGGCACCATTGAGCATCATCGTTTCCTACGACGGAACTCACAACGAGGACGACGCGATCGCCCTTGGACGAGTGTTCGCCCAGGCCGGCGCGGAGATCTCACTGGCCTATGTGAGGCACTTCCAAGAGCGCGAGGTCGGCCGAGAGGCGCTTGCAGAGCACGAGGCGGAGGAACTCCTGCGGCGCGGTGCGGCACTGCTTGGGGGCCGCGAGGTCGGCAGGCATGTCGTCACCGACAGGTCGACTCCCGCCGGCCTGCGCGCGCTCGCGGAGCGCCTCGGCGCCGAGGCGGTCGTCTTCTGCTCCGACTCACACACGGCGAAGGGCCACATCACGATCGGCAATTCCGCGCGTCGCCTGCTCGAGGGGGGACCGCTCGCCGTCGCGATCGCCCCTGCCGGCTTTGCGAGCAGTGCGCCTCATCCCGTGCAGCTGATCGCCCTCGCCGGCAACCAGGAGGACCCAGCGTCGAGAAGGACGGCAGAGGCGCTTGCGGGCGCTTTCGGCGCAAGCGTCACCGCGTACGCAGATGAGAGCGCGGACCTGCTCGTCGTCGGCTCTCGCCTGGAGGTCGACCCAGGCACCGTCGGCCTCAGCGCAGCCTCGGAGCATCTCATCGAGGAGCTTGCGCGCTGTCCTGTGCTCGTGCTGCCCCGGGAGCGGCCGCTGCGCTTCAGCGACGGGAGCGGGAGGGTGCTGCCGGATCGCGGCGGTGACGCGCTCGCCCACCACTAGTCCCTCCCTCTCGCGCGCTCAGGCAGTGGGCAAGCACGGAGATGAAGTCGATCGTCCCGCCGAGCAGGTGGCCGATGGGCCCCGTCCACAGTCGCCTCTCCAGGGCGTGCGGGATGCTTTGGGCGCGACGCTTGGAAGGGATCCTCACGGACGGCACGGCTTGCACGGTATCGTGGCGGCGTGCGCAACGCCGTCGAGACAGAGCTGACGCAGCTGCCCGAGTCGCGGGTGCGCCTGCAGGTGCAGGTCGCGCCGCAGGAGCTCGAGCAGCGGATCGAGCGCAAGGCCAGAGATCTCTCAAAGACCGTGAAGCTCCCTGGCTTTCGGCGCGGCAAGGTGCCTGCGCAGCTTCTCATCAGGCGCATCGGCAGGGACACGCTGCTCGAGGAGGCCGTTCAGGAGACGCTGCCCCGCTGGTATGCAGAGGCTCTGCAGCAGGCGGACATCGTCCCGGTGGGCGACCCTGAGGTCTCCCTCGGCGCGCTGCCCGCGGAGGGGCAGGCCCTGCAGCTTTCGATCGAGGTCGGCGTGCTGCCGAGGGCAACCCTTCGTCGTTACAGGGGCCTTCAGGTTCCCCGCCGCGAGCCTGCCGTCGACGAGCGCCAGATCGACGAAGAGGTGCAGGCGCTCCGCGAGCGCCTCGCGCGTCTGGAGACTGCGGACCGTCCCGCCCAGGCGGATGACTTCGTCGTCGTCGATCACGAGCCTGTCCAGGGGGCGGGACGCCTCGACCCTGAGGCGGCGAGCCTGCTCACGCGGCGCGATCAACTCCTCGATCTCGGCGCCGACGATCTGTTGCCGGGGTTTGCGGAGGCGCTCATCGGCGCGGGCGCCGGTGAGGCGCGGACCGTCGAGGTGGAGTTCCCGCGCAACTACGGTGCCCCATCGCTCGCTGGCCGCCGGATCGCGCTCAACCTCACCGTCAAGGAGGTCAAGAGCAGGGAGCTGCCGCCCGTCGACGAAGATCTCGCGATCGACCTCGGCTTCGATGATCTGCAAGAGCTCCGCGACGACGTGAGGTCCAAGCTCGAGGAGCTCGACCGTCGCCGCGTGGAGGCGGAGTTCCGCGAAGCGGCGCTCGACGCTGCGGTCGCGGAGGCTGAGGTGCAGGTGCCACGCTCTCTCATCGACGCGAGGGCGCGCGAAATGTGGGAGCGGATCCTGCACTCGCTTGCGCACAGCGGGGTCTCGAAGGAGGCCTACCTGAAGATCGACGGACGCTCCGAGGAGCAGATCGTCGCGCAGCTGCGCCCAGACTCGGAGCGCGCGCTGCGCCGCCAGGCCGTCGTCGCTGCGGTCATCGAGGCGGAGGGGATAGCGCCGAGCGAGCAGAGGCTCGAAGAGGCCGTCGCCGGCACCGCCCAGGAGCGTGCCGAAGAGCCTGCGCAGATTCTGAAGGAGCTGCGCAAGACGGGGCGGATCGAGGATCTCACAGACGATCTGGCGGCGCGCGAGGCAGTCGAGCTCATCGCGGAGCATGCAGTGGCGATCTCTCCTGATCTCGCTGCGGCGCGGGAGAAGCTGTGGACGCCGGAGCGCGAGCGCGATGCCGACGCGGGCTCTTTGCAGCAGGAAGGCGAGTCCGTTCAGCAGACCGGGCAGAGCGGGGGCGGACTGTGGACGCCAGGGCGCTAGCCTCCAGTGAGGAGTGCTCCTCCCCGATGTGGGGCGGGGCAGCTAGGCTCTATGGGCAGAGCGAGGCAGATCACCTGCAGCACATGCGCGCCGGGGTGGTGCGCAGGGCCACGCAGGAATCTCGCGCTCGAGACGAAACTGAAGTGAGGATCATGGTCGAGGGCGCAACGGAAGTTCGGCAGATGGAGGCGATGATGGAGAAGAGTGCAGGGGGGCGCCTGCCGTGAGTCCGCTGGTGCCGATGGTCGTCGAGCAGACATCGCGCGGCGAGCGCGCGTTCGACATCTACAGCAGGCTGCTGAACGAGCGGATCATCTTCCTCGGGACGCCTATCGACGATCAGATCGCGAACCTCGTCGTAGCGCAGCTGCTGCACCTCGAGAGCGAGGACCCTGAGAAGGACGTCTCGCTGTACATCAACTCGCCTGGCGGCTCTGTCTACGCTGGGCTCGCGATCTACGACACGATGCAGTTCATCAAGCCGGATGTGCAGACGATCTGCGTTGGCATCGCGATGTCGATGGGTGCGCTGCTGCTGGCTGGGGGCACGAAGGGCAAGCGGATGGCGCTGCCGAATGCGAAGATCCTCATCCATCAGGTCTCCTCCAGCTTCCAGGGGCAGGCGACGGACATCGAGATACACGCGCGTGAGATCATCGATGTGCGCAGGCGCCTGGACGAGATCATCGCGAAGCACACGGGCAAGGACCTCGATCAGGTCAGGAAGGACACGGAGCGCGACTACTTCATGAGCTCTGAGGAGGCGAAGGAGTACGGCATCATCGACCGGGTGATCTCCGAGCACTAGCGACGGGCGGGGGCGCTTCGGGCGGCCCGTCCCTTCGCATCTTCGCGGCGCGGGGCGAGGCCAGCCCATTCGTGGAGCTGGGCGCGCCCTCGAGCCCTTCGCCCCGTCCGTGGCTGCTGAAGGCGCCGCGCGCGCCGCAGCCGCCGCGAGCCTGCTCGAGGTACACGAGTGAGAGAGTGGACCATGGCCAGACCGACTGAATCCAACGAGCAGCTTCTCTGCAGCTTCTGCGGCAAGTCCCAGCGACAGGTCAAGAAGCTCATCGCAGGACCGGGCGTCTACATCTGCGACGAGTGCATCGACCTCTGCAACGAGATCATCGACGAGGAGCTCGTCGCACCGCCTGCCTTCGAGCTGAAGAGCCTGCCGAAGCCGAGGGAAATCTATGAGATCCTCGACGAGTACGTCGTCGGCCAGGAGGCGAGCAAGCGCACCCTCTCGGTCGCCGTCTACAACCACTACAAGCGTGTACAGATGATGCAGTCAGGGGACTGCGACATCGAGCTGCAGAAGTCGAACATCCTGCTGCTCGGGCCGACAGGGTGCGGCAAGACCCTGCTTGCACAGACGCTCGCGAAGATCTTGAACGTCCCGTTCGCGATAGCGGACGCGACGGCGCTCACGGAGGCGGGCTATGTGGGAGAGGACGTGGAGAACATCCTGCTGAAGCTCATCCAGGCAGCTGACTTCGATGTGCGCAGGGCTGAGACGGGGATCATCTACATCGACGAGGTCGACAAGATCGCGCGCAAGGCGGACAACCCATCGATCACACGCGACGTCTCTGGCGAGGGGGTTCAGCAGGCTCTGCTGAAGATCCTGGAGGGCACTCAGGCCTCCGTCCCTCCACAGGGCGGGCGCAAGCACCCGCACCAGGAGTTCCTCACGATCGACACGACGAACATCCTGTTCGTCTGCGGCGGAGCCTTCGCGAACCTCGACACGATCATCGAACGGCGCATCGGCCGTCGCGGTGTCGGCTTCGGCGCCGCGATCGAACCGCCGCCGCCGGAGCACGATCAGGGCGCGATATTCGAGCACTGCCTGCCTGAGGATCTCATCCACTATGGGCTGATTCCCGAGTTCATCGGCCGCCTGCCGGTCACCTCTGCCGTCCATCAGCTCACCTGCAGCGATCTCGTCTCGATCCTCGTCGAGCCGCGCAACGCGCTCGTCAAGCAGTTCCAGCGCTTCTTCGCCTTCGACGGCATCGAGCTCGTGTTCTCAGACGACGCCCTGCAGTCGATCGCAGAGCGCGGGCTGCAGCTCGAAACGGGGGCTCGCGGACTGCGCTCGATCCTGGAGGAGATTCTGCTCGAGGTGCAGTTCGAGCTGCCGTCGAGGCCAGATGTGAAGAAGTGCGTCGTCACGAAGGAGACCGTCGAGAAGGGACTCGCCCCGACGCTCGTGACCGAAGCGATCCACACCGGGCAGGAGATCGAGCTGCCAGAGCGTCGGTCGGCAGGCAAGGGCTCCGCTTGAGCGCTCTCGCAGGCGCCTGCATGTGCTCGATGTCGCGATTCGGCTTCGCCGCCCACCTCCGCGAGGCTCTGACGCGCTCTGATGCGGATAGCATTGGCCTGTGCCTGACAAGGATGAGCTCAGGATCGAGGTGGAGGTGGAGGACCCGCGCGCGCTGCTGCGCGCGCTTGCAGGCGCGAAGGTGAGCGCCGAAGACCGCGCCGCGCTTGGGAGGCTCGCGACGACGCATGAGCAGGGCCGCGTCTTCATCTACGCCGACTCGCAGACGATCGCCGATCGCGCTGCGCAGTCTGTGCGCGCGGTGATGTCCGAGCATGGCATCGACGGGCGCGTCACGGTGCGGCGGTGGCATCCAGTCGAGGAGCGCTGGGAGGATGCGGCAAAGCCGCTGCCCGCGAGTGCGCGCGCGCAGGAAGCTGAGCATCGCCGCCTGATCGAAGAGGAGGACGCGGAGACGCGAAAGGCCGGCTACGCCGAGTGGGAGGTGCGCACAACGCTGCCGACCCATCGCGACGCGGTGGCGCTGGCGGGCCGGCTCTCGGGTGAGGGCATTCCCGTGCAGCGCCACTGGCGCCATCTGCTCATAGGCGCCGCTGACGAGGACGAGGCGCAGGCGCTCGCAGAACGCCTGCGAGGCGAGGCTCCCGCCGGCAGCGAGGTGCGCTGCGAGGGCGTTGGGCAGCCGATCTGGGAGGCGATGCATCCCTACGCGATATTCGGTGGGCTTGCGAACTGAGCGGCGCGCCCTGCCGCCGAGATGAGTGGGCTTGCCCTGCGGCGCGTCAGGCGCGGGCTGCGAGTCCCCGCTCATCGCCGCCGGAGCCGTCTAGACTCACGCCCCCATGAGCGCGCCAGGTGAGCGGATCGAGGAGCGGATCGCTTCGCTGAAGGGCAAGACGCGGTTTGAGCCTTCGGAGGTCGAGCCGGCGATCGTGAAGCGCTGGCTCGACTCTGGCCTGTTTCACCCCGACCCGAACGGGCAGGGAGAGGCGTACTCGATCGCGATCCCTCCGCCGAACGTCACAGGCTCGCTGCACATGGGACATGCGCTCAACGGCTCGATCCAGGATGTGCTGGTGCGCTATCAGCGGATGCGCGGCAGGCGGGTCAAGTGGATCCTCGGGACCGACCACGCAGGGATCGCGACGCAGATGCAGGTCGAGAGGGCGCTCGCCTCAGAAGGCATCAGCCGCGTCGATCTCGGGCGCGAGGCGTTCGTCGCGCGGGTCTGGGATTGGCGGGCGCACTATGGCGGGCGGATCGTCGACCAGCTGAAGCGCCTCGGTGCCTCCTGCGACTACGAGGATGAGCGCTTCACGCTCGACGAAGCCTACGCACAGGCGGTCGCGGAGGTGTTCGTATCCCTCTACGAGAAGGGCTGGGTCTACCGAGATCGATACATCGTCAACTGGGACCCTGGCACGCGCTCGGCGATCTCCGATCTGGAGGTGCACGAGCTGGAGCAGACCGACACGCTGTACTACATACGCTACGACCTGCAGGGTGGTGGGAGCGTCACGATCGCGACCGTCCGTCCAGAGACGATGCTTGCCGACACCGCGATCGCCGTCCATCCCGACGACGGGCGTTACGCGGATCTCGTCGGTCGCACCGCGATTCTGCCGCTGTCAGGTCGGGAGCTGCCGATCATCGCCGATGACTACGTGAAGCCCGACTTCGGCACCGGCCAGCTGAAGATCACGCCGGCCCACGACCCGAACGACTTCGAGATCGGTCGTCGCCACGGGCTCGAGGAGATCTCCGTGATCGGTGAGGATGGCCGCATGCGACCGGAGGCGGGCGAGGCGTTCGCCGGCATGACGGTGATGCAGGCGCGTGAGGCGGTGCTGTCTGCGCTGCGGGCGGAGGGCCGGATCGTGCACAGCGAGCCCCACCTGCACAGCGTCCCCTACTCGCACCGCTCCGGCGAGCGGATCGAGCCGCTGATCTCGCTGCAGTGGTTCATGCGGATGGACGACCTCGCCCCGCCGGCGATCGACGCTGTGAACAGCGGCGCTGTGCGGATCTTGCCAGAGAGCCAGCGCAAGGTCTACCTCGATTGGATGTCGGAGATCAGGCCGTGGTGCATCTCGAGGCAGCTGTGGTGGGGCCACCGGCTGCCTGTGTGGTACTGCGACGCCTGTGGCGAGGTCATCGTCGCAATGGCGCAGCCGGCGCGGTGCCCGCGCTGCGGCGGAGCGGCCCTGCGCCAGGAGGACGACGTGCTCGACACCTGGTTCTCCTCCGCGCTGTGGCCGTTTGCAACGCTTGGCTGGCCGCAGCGGACCGCGAAGCTTTCGGCCTTCTATCCGACCTCCCTGCTCTCGACCGCGCGCGACATCCTGTTCCTATGGGTTGCACGGATGATCATGATGGGCATCGAGTTCACCGGGCAGGTGCCGTTCAGAGAGGTCTACATTCACTCGGTGATCCAGGCGCCTGACGGTCGGCGCATGAGCAAGTCGCTTGGCACGGGCATCGACCCGCTCGAGGAGATCGACCGCCACGGCGCCGACGCAGTGCGGTTTGGGCTGCTCGCGATGGCCTCCGACCAGGATGTGCGCTACTCGGCCGAGAAGGTGAAGCAGGGGCAGGCGCTTGCGAACAAGCTGTACAACGCGGTCCGCTTCGCGCTCGTGAGGATCGCTGAGCAGCCGGGCGTCGAGCTTGGCGAGCTCATCGCGGAGCCGCAGCCGCGCACTGTCGAGGACCGCTGGATCCTCTCGCGGCTGCAGCGGGTGAAGTCGCAGACTGAATCCTGCATCGAGGACTACGACTTCTCCCACGCCGCATTGGGGATCTACGACTTCGTCTACGGCGAGCTGTGCGACTGGTACATCGAGATGGTGAAGCCCCGCTTCGAGCTCGATGGGCTGTCCGACGTGGAGCACAGGCGGGCGCTCTGCGCGACCGCTCTGCACGTGATCGAGCAGACGATCGCTCTTGCACATCCAGTTGTGCCATTCGTCACGGAGCATCTGTGGAGCTGCATCCGCCCTGGGGAGCTGCTCGCTGGAGCTCGCTGGCCGGCACCAGACGCATCGTTGGTGGATTCGGAGGCCGAGCAGGAGCTTGCGCGCGTGATCGCCGCGGTGGGCGCGCTGCGCGCGTGGCGGCAGCGCGTTGGTGTCAAGGCGGGGATCGTCCTCGACGTGCGTCTGGCGGCGGAGGGCTACCGCTCAACGGAAGGTCTCCTCGCCCACCTTGCGAGGCTCGAGCCGGCGGAGCGCGAGACTGGGAGCGACGATGCCGCTGTCGCGAATGTGCCGATCCCAGGCGGAGCGGTCGAGATCCTCTCCGCGGAGGGTCTCGACCTCGAGGCGGAGCGGCGGCGGGCAACGGTCGCAGCTGAGAGGCTCGAAGCTGAGATCTCACGCGTCGTGGCCAAGCTCGAGAACGAGCGCTTCCTCGAGCGCGCCCCTCGCGATGTCGTCGAGGCGGAGCACGCAAAGCTGCGAGCCTTGCGCGAGGAGCTGGAGTCGCTGTGAGCGAGCGCTGGAGCGGCGAGCAGGTCGAGCGGCACCTGCGCTCGCTGGAGCTGTTCGGGATGCGCTTCGGGCTCGACCGGATGCGTCGCATGATGACGGTCCTCGAGCTGAACGTGGCGAGCCTGCCCGCCGTACACGTGCTCGGCACGAACGGCAAGTCTTCGACCACGCGCATGACCGCTGCGATCCTGAGGCGGCATGGCCTGCGCGTCGGGGCGTACCTGTCTCCGCACCTGCGCTCCTACGCAGAACGGATCCAGATCGAAGAGAGCGACATCACAGAAGCCGAGCTCGCCGCGGCGGTGACGAGGGCCGCCTGGGCGGCGGAGCGCGTGAACAGGACGCTTGCGGAGGACGATCACGTGACGCAGTTCGAGCTGCTGACGGCGGCGGGCTTGTGGGTGATGAGCAGCCGAGCGGTGGACGTCGCGGTCGTCGAGGCTGGCCTTGGCGGGCGCTACGACGCGACGAGCGTGATAGAGGCGCCCGTCGCCGTGCTGACGAACGTGGGGCTCGAGCACACACGCTGGCTTGGCCCTACTGTGGGGCACATCGCCACCGAGAAGCTCGCCGCTGTCCGCGACGGCGCCGAGCTCGTGCTCGGCGCCGCAACCGAAGAGACGGTTCAGCAGATCGCACGCGAGATCGCCAGAGAACGCTCGATCACAGTCTCGATCGCGCCCTCAGAGCCGCGCTATGGCAAGGTTCTCGCTGCCGCGGCGGGCTTTCAGCGCGAGAACTTTGCCCTTGCAGAGCTCGCCGCTGAGCGCTGGCTGGGTGCTGTTGGGCTGCAGCTGCGCCCTGAGGCGGCGCGTGAGGCAGCCGCTCGCACGACTGTGCCCGGCAGGGCGCAGATCTTCTGCGAGGATCCACTGACGATCCTCGACGGCGCACACAACCCACACGCGGCAGAGGCACTTGCGCGCTCACTGCGCACGCTCTTCCGCGGCCGCAGGACAGCGCTCGTGATGGGCGTTCTCGAGGACAAGGACGCGGCGCGAATGCTCTCGATCCTTCTGCCGCACAGCGAGCGTGCCTTCTTCACCGCTCCGCCAGGCGACCGCGCGCTGCCGCCGGCGGCGCTGCAGTCTCACGCGAGGCAGCTGGGCTTCGAGGCGGTCGAGTGCCACAGCAAGCCGGCGGCGGCGCTGCAGGCCGCGCAGCAGTGGGCGCGCAGGGAGGGCGCAGGGGTGCTGCTGACGGGGTCGGTCTATCTGATCGGCGAGGTGATGGGGCAGGCGCAGCCCCGGCGGGCGCGGTCGGAGCAGGTCGGCGGATGAGGTGGGTGAGGCGCATCTCAGCGCGGCGAGCTGAGCGGAGAGCATGGTCTCCGTGCAGAGAGCCTGAGGGCGCCGGGGGGAGGCGGGCAGATGAGTGAGCAGGGACCATCGCCGCTGCGGATGATCGGGCTCGTCGCGCTGACCGTCGCGCTCGTCATCCTCGTGTTCTTTGGTGCAGGCTACCTGTTCGGCCGCCTGTTTCTCTAAACTCGGTCGCCCACGTGTCTGCCCGCGCTGAGCCGGGCGCTCCGCGCAGCCCTTCGCAATGGCCCACCTGACCACCACGCTCGCCTACTTCGGCATCAACAGCAGCGCGCTGAACCTCGCCGTCGATCTCATCGTCGTCTTCTTTGGGGTGCTGTATCTCTCGCTTCTCTACTGGACGTTCGCCGACGCGCGCCGCCGCATCGCCGACCCCCTGCTCGTCGGCTGCGCGACCGTTGCGTCGCTGTTTCCGTTCGTGGGCACGCTGATCTACATGATCTTGCGCCCGCCCGAGTACCTCGACGATGTGCGCGAGCGTGAACTGGAGATGCAGGCTGCGCAGGCGCGAATCGCTGAGCTGGACTTTTCACTCTGCCCGGGCTGCGGCTCTGTCGTCGAGCGCGACTTCATCCGCTGCCCGCGCTGCCTTGCGAAGCTGCGGGAGCGCTGCACCGAGTGCAGCAGGCCGCTCGATCCCGCCTGGACGATCTGTCCCTACTGCGAGGCTCAGGCTCCAGCGCCGCCAGAGGTGCGGTCGCGTTCCCGGCGGCGCCGGAGCCTCGAGCGCGACGTCGAACGCGGCGGGGCGAGCATTGGGGAGCGGCCGCTGTCATCGGAGGATCTGCTCGGTCAGACGGTCGAATCCGATCCGCTCTCGCTCTCGGCGGAGGGCGACGCGCTTGCGCCTGCGAGCGGCAGCGAGTCGAGTCGCAGGACGCCCGCCCCGCGCCGCTCGAGGCGTCCGCCGCGTGGCTGATGGGCCCGAGGCGTCGACCTCCTGTTTCATAGTCTCCTGCCCAGCTGCAAGGCACTCACTCATTCCCTGTGACCGGAGGACCTATGGATCGCACTCTCATCCTGATCAAGCCTGACGCCTTCGAGCGCTCGCTCTCTGGGGAGATCATCTCCCGCTTCGAGCGCAAGGGCCTGAAGATCGCTGCGATGAAGACGATGAGGCTGAGCAGGCAGCTCGCAGAACGTCACTACGCAGAGCACGCAGAGCGTCCGTTCTTCGAGGAGCTCGTGTCGTTCATCACCTCTGGGCCGCTTCTGGCGATCGCGCTGGAGGGCGAGAACGCGGTGGCGGCGGCGCGTCAGCTGATCGGCGCAACCGATCCGCTGCAGGCTGCTCCAGGGTCGATCAGGGGCGACTTCGCCCTCGACACCGGCCAGAACATGGTTCACGGCTCAGACTCGCCTGAGTCGGCTGCCCGAGAGCTCGCACTCTTCTTCGGCGACGTGCTGGATTGAGCAGGCTGATCCTCGCCTCGCGCTCGCCTCAGCGCAGCGCGATCCTCGAGCGCATCGGCATCCGCTGCGAGGTGAGGCCACCGGACGCTGCGGAGCTGACCGCCGGCATCGCGATGGAGACCGCGCTCGAGAACGCGATCCGCAAGGCGCGTGTCGTGGAGCGGGCCGACGGTGAGGACGTGCTCGCGGCAGACACGGTCGTCGAGCTCGACGGCCTGCTGTACCACAAGCCGGCAGACGAGCGTGAGGCGCGTGCGACCCTCGCGACGCTGAGCGGCCGCACGCACAACGTGCACACTGGGATTGCGCTGCTGCTCGCAGACGGGGAGGCGAGGAGCGCCGTTGCGAGCACGGCGGTCACCTTCAGGCCCCTGACGCATGAGGTGATCGAGCTCTGTGTCGCCTCAGGGCAGTGGCGAGGGCGAGCCGGCGGCTACGCGATCCAGGGTCTTGGGGCGCTGCTCGTG
>JAJYUP010000242.1 GCA_021792455.1 Actinomycetes bacterium
AGCGGCTGACGCGCGAACGTGAGCGACTCGGGCCTGTCAACCCACTTGCAGGCGATGAGTATCAGCAGGCGCTCGCACACGTTCAGGAGCTGGAGTGCAGGCGCGGTGACCTGGAGACCGCGATCCGCGAGCTGCGCACGATCATCAGGGACACCGACAGGCAGATGAAGCAGACGTTCGAAGAGACGTTCGCCGCTGCCTGCGAGAACTTCGAGCAGCTTGCGGGCGACGTGTTTCCCGGGGGCTCTGGACGCCTGAAGCTCGTCGCCGAAGGCGAGCGCGACGGCAGCGCGGCGCGCGAGCGCGATGCTTGGGATCGCGAGGGAGGGCAGGTCCAGGATGAGGGGCTTGGGCATCGGTCCGGCGGCACGGAGGACGAGGGGGGAGCGCAGGAGCAGGCTCACGGCCTCGAGCATCGGCCTGCGAGCGCGGAGGATGGGGATGCTGCCGAGGAAGATCAGGACATTCAGGGCGTCGAGATCGAGATCACGCCCGCCGGCAAGGCGACAAAGCGGCTGTCCCTGCTCTCTGGGGGGGAGAAGTCGATGACCGCGCTCGCCTTCCTGTTCGCGGTGTTCCTCGCGAGGCCGTGCCCCTTCTACATCCTCGACGAGGTGGAGGCGGCGCTCGACGACCTGAACCTCGAGCGGTTTCTCGCTCTGCTGCGCCGCTACGCGGAGAGAGCTCAGTTCATCGTCATCACACACCAGAAGCGCACGATGGAGGCGGCGGACTGGCTGTATGGGGTCTCGATGGGGGCGGATGGGATCTCGAAGGTGATCTCGAGGCGCCTGCCGCCCGCGGAGGGCGGCGAGCAGGGGGCTCAGCTCGAGCCTGCTGTTGGGCGCCAAGCCGCCTGAGTGGGAGTTGCAGGCGCGCGGTTTGCGCCTGCTATCCTCGCGCGCTGCGTGAGCCGGGACTGGAGCGATCTGTTCATCACTTCGGAGGCGACGGAGCAGGCCGCCCCCGGACCAGAGCGTCGCGCAGGGTTCTTCCGCCGGCTGCGCGAGAGCCTTGGCAAGACGAGGCAGGCGCTTGCTGGGGAGCTCCAGGCGACGCTGTTCCAAGCGATGGACGAGCACACCTGGGAGCGCCTCGAGGAAGCGCTGATCGCTGCCGACCTCGGGGCGAGCGCGACCGCGGCGGTCGTGGCGGAGCTCGAGTCCGAGGCGGGCGGCGAGGGCCTGCAATCGGGGGAGCAGCTGTCGCGACGCTTAGCCCAGCTGCTCGCGCAGGCTGCGAGCGTCGGCGAGCAGCGCATCGACCTGCGCTGCAAGCCGACCGTCATCCTGCTCGTCGGCGTGAACGGGACAGGCAAGACGACGACGATCGGCAAGCTCGCGTGGCACCTCCAGCAGGAGCTCGGCAAGCGCGTCCTGCTCGGTGCCGCGGACACCTTCAGGGCCGCGGCGAGCGAGCAGCTGGAGGCGTGGGCGCAGCGGGCGGGCTGCGCGATCGTCACCGCGCCAGCCGGCTCAGATCCCGGTGCGGTTGCGTTCGAGACCGTCGGAAGGGCGCGGGGGGAGGGCTTCGACGTCGCGATCATCGACACGGCAGGGAGGCTCCACACGAAGGACGATCTGATGGCGGAGCTTCGCAAGGTTCACGGTGTCATCTCTCGGCAGCTTCCCGGTGCGCCGCATGAGACGCTGCTCACCGTCGACGCGAGCACCGGCCAGAATGGCCTGCGCCAGGCGGCGATGTTCGCAGAGTTTGCGAAGGTGACTGGCGTCGTGCTGACGAAGCTCGATGGCACCGCGAGAGGCGGCATCGCGATCGCGATTGCGAAGGAGCTGCAGCTGCCTGTGAAGCTGATCGGCGTAGGCGAGTCTCTTCAGGACCTGAGGCCCTTCGACCCGGAGGAGTTCGCCTCGGCGCTGATCGCGCCTGAGTGAGCGGGTTGAGTGAGCGGGGTTGGGTGATCACCGGCCGCGGCCGTCCAGTCGCTCGGGGCGATCGCTTCCGCGGCCGCGCAATCTCGGCCGCGAGCCCTGGGGATCTCCTCTGCAGTGCGATAATCTCTGCTATGGGCGTTTGGGTTGCTTGGCTGATCGGAGCGGCGGTGCTCGGCGCCGGAGAGATGCACACGGGCGGCTTCTTTCTCGCTCCGTTCTCGCTTGGGGCGCTCGCTGCCGCCGCGCTTGGGCTCGCCGGCGTCGGCATCCTCGGCATGATCGTCGCCTTCTTTGGCGTCTCCGCGCTGACGCTGCTGCTGCTGCGTCCAATCGCAAGCCGGCACAGGCGCCTTCCCCCGGCGGTGCGCACGGGCGCAAAGGCGCTGATAGGCAAGCGCGCGCTCGTCGTCGAGCGGATCGCAAACGACGAGGGAGTCGGGGCGGTCAAGATCGACGGCGAGGTTTGGAGCGCCCGCAGCTTCGACGAGGAGACCATCGAGCCTGGGGAGCAGGTCGAGGTGGTCGAGATAAAGGGGGCAACTGCGATGGTGATGCATTGAGCGGACTGAGCGCGAGCGGCCTCGCCTGCGCGCTCCTGCGCCCGTCGCGCATGCGGAAGGAC
>JAJYUP010000073.1 GCA_021792455.1 Actinomycetes bacterium
CCTGGCCTGCCGCGATCTGCTGGAAGCCGTCGAGGAGGCTCTGAAGGCGCTCGACGGGAACGGCGACGTCCTCGCTGACCTTGCCGCCTGCGATCGCGGCGACCGCGCCGCTGACCCCCTCGCGCCAACGCCAGAGGGGGCGCACGTCTTCGTGCAGGTCGACGCGGATCGCGCCCTCACCGAGCGTCGCGACGAGCTCCGCCGCCCCCGCCTTCGCCTCGCCGCAGCTGCCCTCGAGCTCGCAGATGACTGCGAACTCGCCCTCTGCGGGGCCGCTTCCGCGATACGCCCCCGCGACCTCTCCGAGGGCGGGGCCTTCGATGAACTCGATCGCGCTTGGCTGCACAGTGCAGGAAAGCGAGGCAAGGATCGCCTCACAGCCCGCCTGCCTGGAGGGCGCGAAGGCAACAACCGCGACAGCTTCGCTGAGGGCGGGTATGAGGCGCAGCTGCACGGAGGTGATGACGCCAAGCGTGCCCTCAGAGCCGATGAGCAGCCTCTTGAGGTCGTAGCCTGCGACGTCCTTCTTGCTCGCGCCGCCAAGCCTGACGAGCTCGCCAGGGGGGATGACCGCCTCCAGTCCGCTGACCCAGCACCCTGTCGGCCCATACTTGAACGCGTGGGGTCCACCTGCGTTGGTCGCGACGTTGCCGCCGATCTGGGACTGCTCTGAGGCGCCAGGGTCAGGGGGGAAGCGAACTCCGTTCTCGAAGGCGAGGCGGTGCACGTTCGCTGTGCTGAGGCCCGCCTCGACGTGCATCCGCCACAGCTCCGGAGCAAGCTCGAGGACGCCCCTCATCCGCTCGAGGCTGCAGACGACGCCGCCTTCGGTTGGGCAGGCGCCGCCGGAGACGCCGCTGCCGCCGCCCCTGGGGACGAGCGGTATGCCACGCGGATAGAGCCAGGCCATCAGTGCGGCGACCTGCTCCGCGCTTGCGGGCTTGACGACGGCGTCCGCCCTGCCTGTGAGCCCTCGCCAGGCACCGCTGATGTCGGTGTTGTAGGGCGAGCTGGCGCCGACGGGGGCGAGCACGTGCTCCGCCCCGACGATCCTCGCGAGCTCGGCAGCGAGGCTCACAGGTTCAGCCCCCCTCTCTCTCTGCGCGGCCTTCCCTCGCTGCGCGACCTTCTTCGAGGAACCTGTTCGTGCCGTACCTGGAGGGTGAGATTGGGGCGCGTATGAGCCGATGGCTGACCATCCAACGCGACATCGCTTCGATGTGGGACGCCTCGAGCGTCCCAAAGCGCACCCTGCCGCCTTCGTCGAACAGCGGCAGGTAGGCCTTCAGCGAGGCGGCGGCGACCTTCGGTTCGATTTCAGGGTTCGCCGACAGCAGATCTCTGAGGCTGAGCGCCGGGTCCTCGACCGTCTGTTCGTAGCCGAGGGCGGTCGCTGCGACGAAGTCTCGCACCAACGCGGGGTGCCTGGAGATCTCCGTCTGCGTCGTGAATGCGACGAGCCCAGGGTAGGGTGGGCCGCCCCATTCGTCGAGCTTGAAGGAGGTGACAGGCTCGCCGCTGACCTGCAGCGCGACTCCGTCGGCGGGCCAGAACCCGGTGAACGCCGCGATCCTGCCAGCGCGAAGCTCCTCTGCGCCGTTGAAGCCGACGTTGACGACCTTGACCCGCTTCGGGTTCCCGCCGGCTGCCCGCACCTCCGTGTCGAGGACGGCGGTGTCAGAGGGGACTCCTGTGATGCCGACGTACCTGCCCTGGAGTGCGGCGGGGGAGGAGAGGTGCTCAGAGGCGCGCGCTATGAGGCCTCCAAGAGGCCGCTGCGCGATCGCGAGCACCGCCTGAGCGTCGCCCCCTCTGTCGATGAGCGTGGCGAGATCGCTGCCGTCGGCGAGGCCAAAGGTCGCCTTCCCCGCCTGAATGAGGCTGAGGGTGCTCTTGGTTTCGGATGGGCTGACGACCTGGAGCGCGATGTTCTCCCGCGCATACAGTCCCTCCGAGAGCGCTCGGTAGATGCCTGCATGCACGGCGTTCGGGGTGAAGTCGAGGACGAGGGTCGCATCCGTGCGCCTTGCGAGCGGGGGCGGCAGGGTACTGCGGTTGCCTGGCATCGCACGTTCGCCCGACCCACTGGCCGCTGTCTTTGCGCTCGAGCTCGTTCCGCAGCCCGCGAGCAGCGACGCCGCCGCCCCTGCAAGCGCGAACGTGAGAGCGACCGCCGATGCCGCGATGACTCCGCGAACGGCTGCGGCGAGCACCGAAGGTGCGACTGAACGCGCGAACGTGGGCGCGACCGCCCGTGGCGGAGCGACTGCGCGAAGTCTCGCGGCGCGCACGAACCTCCGCGGCGCCGCCCCCGGCGCCGCGCCCCTCCGAGCCCTCCTGCTGTCGCCGAGGCGCCTGTTGCCTGTCATCGCCCGCAATGATCGCTGCTCCTGCCTGTGCTCGTTGCCCGATCCTCTTCTGCCCTCGCCTCGAGTGCCGACTTGCGCTCCGCGCCGCCTCAACTGGGATGATGCCGGAAGGTTTGCTTCGCAGACGGGAGAGAGATGATCGATCAGCGTATGCCTGCAAGGACACGAACGACTCGACGCAGCCAGCCAGCGACGCATAGCATCGAAGGATGAGATTCGCGAAGCGCAGGCTTCTTCGGGTGCTTCCATGGCTCGTACTGCTTGCAGCCGCCCTGGGCGGCGCGGCGATCGCCTTCGCTGGGGGCCACAAGAGCTCGCCTTCTGAGGTCTCCACCGCTTCCAAGAAGCCGTTTGGGCCGCAGTGCACGCCAGAAAAGCTCGACGCCTCCGCGCAGCTGCCGCACACGAACCTGACCGTCTCGCCGCTGCCAGGCTCGAGGGACGCGATGCCGCAGACCCAGATCAGCATGCTGGGGGTGCCTGCGAAGGACATCTCAAACGTGACGGTGACAGGGTCGAGCACGGGCGAACACAGTGGAAGCCTGAGGGCCTACTCCCAGGGCGACGGAGCGAGCTTCGTGCCCGACAAGCCATTCTCCTCAGGCGAGAGGGTGACGGTGACGGGCACGGTTCGCGAAGGCGAAGGCAGCCCGCAGCGGTTCTCATACCACTTCACGATCGGCTACCCCGACCCCGTCGCGCAGCGCCCGCCGACGCCCCGCACCGAACCTGGGCCCGGCGAAGTCGAGCACTTCCACTCCGCGCCGTCGCTGGAACCTCCGGCGATAGACGTGACCTACCACTCTCCTGCGGTAGCGGAAGGAGACATCTTCCTCGCCCCATACTCCGGCGCCTCCGAGGAAGGGCCGATGATCATCGAAGGAGATGGGCAGCTGGTGTGGATGGATCCGCTGCCTGCAGGAGTGAAGGCTACGAACCTCCAGGTGCAGACCTACGAAGGCAAGCCCGTGCTGACCTGGTGGCAGGGCTACATCCCGCCGCAGGGCTTCGGTATGGGCGAAGAGATAGTTGCTAACACCTCTTACGAGGTGGTGATGCGCATCAAAGCGGGCAACGGCGATCTCGTCGACCTGCACGACTTCCACCTGGAGCCGCACAACACCGCGGTGTTCACCGTCTTCCGGACGCTGCACTGCAACCTGACCTCGATCGGCGGGCCCGCCGAAGACGCTGTGACCGACGCGCTCTTCCAGGAAGTCGACCTGAAGACTGGGCTCGTCCGGCGGGAATGGGACAGCCTGGACCACGTTGCGCTGAGCGAAACGTACTCCTCGACGAATGGGACCTCGACCTCCTGGGCGCTGGACTACTTTCACCTGAACACGGTCGATCCGCGCGAAAACGGGACGACCCTCCTCTCTGCGCGCAACACCTCCTCCCTTTACATAATCAACGACAAGACGGGTCAGATCATCACGACGATCGGGGGCAAGAAAAGCGACGTGAGAGTCGGGCGAGGCGCTGCAACGGCGTTCCAGCACGACGCGAACACGCTGCCTGATGGCGACATCAGCATCTTCGACAACGGCGGGGCGCCGTTCTCGACGGAAACGACGAAGCCCGGTCACGAATACGGCCAGACCGAATCGAAGGGCCTGATCGTCGATGTGAACGCTGCGGCGGGCACAGACACGCTTCTGCTCGAACTGAAACACCCAAGGCCGCTTCAGGCGGGCAGTCAGGGAGACGTGCAGCTTCTGCCAAACGGGGACTGGTTCGTGGGTTGGGGTCAGGAACCGTACTTCACCGAGTACACCTCGACCGGCGAACTTCTCTACGACGCGCACATGGTGAAGGACGGCAGGGAATCGAAGATCGAGTCCTACAGGGTCTACAAGTTCCCTTGGAAAGGCACGCCAACCTACCCGCCGTCGATCGCTGCAAGCCCTGTGAAGGGGGGCGTCGAAGTCTGGGCGAGCTGGAACGGTGCGACCGAAGTGGCGAGCTGGCGGGTGCTCGGCGGCTCGAGCGTCGCGGCGCTGAGCCCTCTTGCGACGGTGGCGCGCAGCGGCTTCGAGACCTCGGCTAGGGTCGAATCTGTGCGATACGTGCAGGTCCAGGCGCTGAGCTCCGAAGGCGAAGTGATCGGCAACTCGAAGCCGATCGAAGTGAGCTGAGCGCCGCAGGTGAGGCGACCGCTTGAAGTCGGCTGACCTCTGGACCTCAGCAGGCAGGCCCTCCCACGCCTACCTGTTCCATGGTCCCTCCGGCAGCGGCAAGGGCAGGGCAGCGGAGGAGCTCGCGACTGCCCTGCTCTCAGCTCGCGGGCAGGATGCCGACGCGGTCCGCCTCCAGGTGCTGAGAAGGACCCACCCCGACCTGACGTGGGTCCTGCCAAGCGGCGCTTCCGAGATTCTCGTCTCCGACATCGACGAGGCAGTGGTGGCAGCCGCCTCGCGGACGCCGTTTCTGGCGGCGAAGAGGGTGTTCGTGATCGAGGGGGCCGACGTGATGGGTGAGCGGCCGGCGAACATGCTTTTGAAGACGCTGGAGGAGCCTCCTCCCTATCTGCACCTGATACTGCTGGCGCGGCGCGCCTCCGACGTGCTGCCGACGGTGCTCTCCCGCTGCCAGCTGGTGCGCTTCGACCCGTTGCCCGTTGACCGGATCGAGGCGATCCTGGTCGAGCAGGGGCCTTCAGACGACGATGAGGCATGCTCAGCCGGCACAGAAGCATCCCGAGGCGACCCAGACGCCGCCCCAGGCGACCCTGGAGCATCCCGAGGCGACCCAGACGCCTCCTCAGGCGACCCTGGAGCATCCCGAGGCGACCCAGACGCCGCCCCAGGCGACCCAAAAGCGTCCTCAGGCGGCCATGAGGGGCCGTCGCGGTCCTTCTCCTCGAAGACGGTTGCGGCGTGCGCGAGGCTCTGCCTCGGTGAGGCGACGACAGCGCGCTCTCTGCTGAGCGGATCTGGGGCGCAGCTGCGCTTCATCGCGCAGGGGATCGTCCGCTTCGCCTGTGCGCAGGAGCCTGAACCTGTCGCTGCGGCTGCGCTGCCCCTGCTCGAGGCTGGCAGGCAGGCGGGGGAGCGGGCGCGGCGGCAGGCGAGCTCGCAGATGCAGGAGGAGCTCGAGATGTTGCCGCAGAAGGAGCGAAGGCGCAGAGAACGGGAAGGCGCAGAGGCGGCGCGGCGGCGCGAGCGCCGCGCGCGCACAGAGGTGCTGGACCTCGGCCTGAGGCTCGTCGAGCTCATGCTTCGCGACCTGATCTGCATCGAGCAGGACCTCCCCGAGCTCATCCACAACGTCGATGAGCTCGTGCAGCTTCGACGTCTTGCCGCTGAGCTTCGAAGGACGCCTGCCTCGGCAGGCAGCTCAGCCTCGCTTGCAGAGGCCGTTGACATCGTGGCTGAGACCCGGATGCGCCTGCGCCGCAACGTGAGCGAGGGGCTCGCCGTGGAGTCGATGCTGACGAGGCTGAGGCGCCTCCTGAGGCCCTCCGATGCGGTCTGAACTGATCGAGGAGCCCATCGCTGCGCAGCGGAGCTCCGCTGGGGGCCGCGTTCTCGTAAGCCCTCGCCTCGACTGAGCAGACCTCGCTCGATGATCGCTGCGGGCTGCTGAGATGACGCTATGGGGTCGCGATGGGGCCAAGCCTTGGTGTGAGATCGTAGGTCTCGAAGGCCATGAATTCGTGGAAGAGCTCGTTGCCTGGACCGTGGAAGTCAGCTGAGCCTGTGCTGAGCAGCGAGCGCTGCTCACACCGCTGATAGAGCAGCCTGGTCTGCCGCTCTGTGTGGGTGATGTAGAAGGCCTCGACGCCGTCGAGGCCTTCGGTTGCGAACCTGTCGAGGATCTCGAGCGCCTCCTGCTCGGTTGAGAGGTCCCAGAACGGATGAGCCCACACCGCGAGGCCATGCGCGGAGTGGATCGCCTCGATCGCCTCTGCGACAGTGGGCGTCTCGCGCATCCTGAAGGCGGGCCTGCCCTCGATCAAGTAGGCCTTTATGAGAGCACCTATGTCTGCGATCCCCTCCCGCTTGAGCCGCTCTGCGTTCGCATCTGCTTTGAGGACGGCTTCGGCGAGGTGAGGGCGGCCGATTGGCGCGCCGCTTGCGATGCGCTGTGCGAGCGGCTGTTCATCGAGCTCGAATCCAACTTCTCGCAACGCGTCGCGCATCCGCAGCGTTCGCTGCTCCCTGTCAGCGAGAAACCGCTGAAGCTGCTCTGAGAAGGCCCGCTGCTCGTGGTCTATGAGGTATCCAAGCACGTGCAGTTCGCGTGGTGTCCTGCCGCGATCGTCAACCGCAGAGACCTCGATCGCGGGGACGACTGCGACTCCGAGGCGCTTTCCCGCTGTGATCGCCTCAGCGACGCCTGCGATGGTGTCGTGGTCTGTGAGCGCGAGCAGCTGAACCCCGCTCGCCGCCGCCGCCGCGACGACGTCGCTCGGGCTGAGGGTGCCGTCAGAGCGTGTCGAGTGGGCCTGAAGGTCGAATCTTCGCGTCGTCATCGTTTTCTGGTGGCCTGTCGTGAGGCGGCGCCTCGTATCGTGTCTGATCGCGCGGACGCTCGCCGCACTCGAGCCAGACCCGGCGAGCTGGGGCTTCAGTCAGATCCTGCGAGGTTGCGCTGAAGCTGGATCCTCTCAGCTTGCGCCTGATGCAGGGGCGCCGAGGCTGCGGATGCGCCTGCTTCAGTGAGGAGGGCGACGCGCGCCGCGAGGCTCTGACGCAGACGGCGCACGGTGTCGTGGTAGGCGAACGCGGCCTTTGCGAGGTGAGGATCGCCGGCTGCGCGCGCGGCGCGGGGCAGGCTGTCCCCGCTCGTGCGTGCGGTCCGCGCCTCCTGCGCCTCCGAAGCAGCGACCGAGATGTCGGAGCCGCGGGCGGCTTGGACCCTCACTCTTGCCTGGTCTGCCTCTCGAGCGAGCCTGCAAGCCTGAGGCCAAGCTGCCTGAAGGTAGGCGGCGGCCGGCCACAGCTGGTGCTCCTGTGCTTTCGGCTGCGCCTCGAGCTGCGCGAGCACGGGGATCACCTCATCCCGCAGGAACCTGAGCTCGGCGTCTGCCCTGAGGATGAGCGTGATGTCAGCCGGAGCAGGCGCGCGGTCGGCCGGAGCAGGCGCGCTGTCAGCCGGAGCAGGCGCGCTGTCTGCCGGCGCAGGCGCGCTGTCGGCCGGAGCAGGCGCGCTGTCGGCCGGCGCAGGCGCGATGTCTGCCGGCGCAGGCGCGATGTCTGCCGGCGCGGCGTTGAGCTCGCTGTGCGGCTGCGCGGAGTGATCGCGGCTGTGCGCAGGGAGCTTCAGCTCGCCGCTGCGCTGTTGCGCACCGTCGTGGCTTCGCGTTGCCGTGGGCGGGGGTGTTCGCTGCAGAAGTTCCGACATTTCGAATGATTCGTCAAAAAGGCAGATGCCTCATGCCTAGGCCTGGCTTCGGCGCAGCGCCGTATCGCCTTTAGGAATCATCGCGCCGCTAGATCTCTTGGCTTCAGTCATCGATCGCCTCGTTTGAGTCGCCGCGCCGCCGGGATCGCCTGCGAGCGCGTGAAACGCGAGCCTGCTGAGGCCTGAGGATCAGATCTTCGTCTGTGGCTGAGATGGCGCCTAAAGATCATCGGCAGGTGGACCGATGTCCGAGGGGCAAGGCGAGCGATGGTCGTCCCCGACCAGCCGCGCAGCACGTGATGTGTTGGATCGAGCCTGACGACGAGCTCCACGAGCGGTTCCAAGCGATGCGCATGCGCTCCCAAGACACGTTGATGAACACGACACCCAGCCATCAGGATCACAGCGGCCGTCGCGGAGGCGCGCCGGGGGGAGGCGCTCCGCCGCAGACGCCGAAGGAGGCGGCACAGGTGCCGAGGCGCGTGGCGCGGACGCCGAGGGAGCTGCGGACGCCAGGCGCGCACGCTCGCGCGATCTTCGTGCGCTTGCGGATAAAGACGCTGCTCATCATCGGCCTGCTCGCGGCGATCACGATCTTTGCAGGCAGGGCGTTCGGGCTGAGGAGCCCGCTGTTCATGGGCATAGATGTCGCCGTCCTGATCGGCGTGCTGCTGATCTGCCGGCTGCTCATCCCACTGATCGACCGCCACGACAGAGGCGCAAGCGGCGAGGAGCACGTCGGACGCGTGCTTGGGCAGCTGTCTTCCCGCTGGATCGTCTTGCATGACGTAGCCCTTGGGCGCGGCAATGTCGACCACATCGCGATCGGGCCCCCTGGGATCTTCGCAATCGAGACGAAGAGCCATCCAGGCCCGATCGAGATCGACAAGATTCATGGCGCCCTGCTGCGTCAGGCAACGGCCCAGCGTCTCCAGCTCGAAGGCCTGCTGCGCAGGCCTGTCGAGCCCCTCGTCGTCTTCTCCCGCGCCTGGGTGGACCGGCCGCTTGCCCGTCGCAGGGGAGTGAGGGTGCTGCCAGCCTCGATGCTGCTGCGATACCTCGCAGGTCGCGAGGCGAGCATCGATGGTGCTTCGGAGGCGACGCTTCTGCCGGAGCACCTGCGCAGCGTGCATGAGACGGTGCTGAGCGCCGTCGCTCGCAGGCGCAGCGCGACCTGCGAAGAGTGCTCTGGCCATCCCCCTTCGGCGGTCCGTCGCGGCCTGACGCTCGAGATCTCAGCGGTGCGCAGGGCCCGCCTCAGCCGGCGCCTGGGCTGGCGGGGCTGAGGGTGCGGAGTCGTTCGACGAGAACCTCTGCGATTGCAAGCGAGGATGTCGCGGCGGGAGATGGGGCGTTTCGGACCCACACGACGGATCCGTCTGTGCTCAACCTGAAGTCCTCGACAAGGGTGCCATCCGCATCGACTGCCTGAGCCCGCACGCCGGTGCCGGCGGGGATGAGGTCAGAAAGTCGCAGCTCCGGGAGCATCCGTCGAGCCTCCGATGTCAGCAGACGTGGCGAGGCAGCGCGCGCGAGCTCGATCGCTGCGCTTCGCCAGTGCCTCGCGAGCAGCCGCCAAGCGCCGGTGTAGAGCGCGAGCTCCTGCAGCTGCGCGACCTCTGAGGCGCCGCGCTGATAGCCCTCTCGCGCGAGCGCAAGCACAGCGTTCGGACCGACGAGCACGGAGCCGTCGAGCCGCTTCGTGAAGTGAACCCCAAGGAATGGCAGGCGCGGGTCTGGGACGGGGTAGACGAGCCCTTTGACGAGGTGGCTGCGCTCCCTGCGCAACGCCCAGTATTCGCCCCTGAAGGGCAGGATCTTCGGGGTGGGCTGCTGCCCCGACCGTGCGGCGAGCCTGTCGGAGTGCAGGCCAGCGCAGACGATGACGAAGTCGGCAGCGATCGTCTGCCCGTCAGCGAGCTGCACCGCCGGCCGCCGGCCGCCTGAGACGCGCATGACCTCCGCACCGCACCGCACCTGTCCGCCCCCGCGTGCTGTCTCCGCTGCGAGGCTTCTCGCGACATCCTCATAGCTGACGATCGCCGTCTTCGGCGAATGCAGGGCGGCGATCCCCCGCGCGTGGGGCTCGAGCTCGTGCAGGCCGGACTCCGTGAGCATCTGAACGCCCTTCACTCCGTTTGCGAGCGCACGCCGATAGACGTGCTGCAGGCGCGCGTGCTCCCGCTCGTCAGTCGCAATCAGCACCTTGCCGCACTCCTGATAGGCGATGCCCCGCTCTGCGCAGTAGGCGTGCAGGAGCTCCCGGCCCCGCACGCACAGCTTCGCCTTGAGAGATCCCGGCTCGTAGTAGAGGCCGGCGTGGACGACGCCGCTGTTGTGGGAGCTCTGGTGCGCTGCGACCCGCCGCTCCTTCTCGAGCACGATCACTTCAGTGCTGCTCTCGGCGACGGTGAGCAGTCGGCCGGTCGCGAGCCCTATGATGCCGCCGCCTACGATGCAGCAGCGCACGCTCTTCGACGGTTCGTGCTTGTCATCGAAAGCACAGTCTCGTCTATCCGCTCCCGAGAGGCGTCCTTGGGTGGCGCGCCGACATCGTGATGAAGTCCCGTGCCCACGAGGGGTCGAAGAACGTCGCAGGACTCTGGACGGTGCCTTGCAGCAGCTTGCGGCCGTTGGCTGCGCTTGCGAGACCATCTTCGCTGCTTGGCCTGTAGGTCGCGAAGATCGGCCAGTCTGGGTTGATGTCGAGCTGCATGCCGCGAACGGCCCCCGCTCGGACGAGCAGCTGCGCGAGCTGAAGGGGGTCGAGGGAGGGGCCTTGGGCGTAGATGAGCGCCCCGCCTGCGGTGATGCCGATCCCTGATCGCCACTGGTGCTCGATCCCAGGCCCAGAGCAGGAGCTGACGCCACAGGTCGCGCCCCAGATCTGCCAGTCAGGGCTCGCTGCGCGTGGTGTCGGCCTGCCACCTGCAACGAGCGGCATGAGGTTCTGGCGCACGCTTGCGAGGTGTGGGCTCATCCTCACGTCGCTGCCCCAGGCGCCGATGTTCACCGATCCGTTGTCGTAGATGACGAGCGAGGCCGCCCCAGCGCGCAGCGGGTCGATCATGCGTCCTTCGGCGTAGTAGCCGCCTTCAGCAGCGGCCATCATGAAGCCTCCGTTGAACGCGGCAACGAGGTGGCGCGCGATCTGGGGGCCGATCGGGGCGGTGTAGCGGTAGGGGCCGCCGCCAGGGCTCTCCGATCCCGAGTAGAGCCGAGCAGAAAGCAGGTTGCTGTCCATCCACGCAAGCCCTGAAGGTTCTGTGCCGCCCGGTGGGATGAGGGTCGTCTCATATACCGCCGGGACGTGAAGCACGCGACGCCCCGCCGCCCGCCACACACCTTCTCCGCGGGTCGCACGCCGCCCGAAGGGCGCGAGGTTGCGCGGCTTGCCCAGTGGCTCGAGCAGCTTGATGGCGGCGCTGTCAGTGCCCCTCGAGGAAGAGCTTGCCCCGGTGGACGCAGACCCAGCCGGCCCCACCGACTGTGAGCGAGCCGGCTGCGACACCGACGCTCGCAATCCCCGCGAGACCGACGGCCCCGCCCTGCTTGCACTGCCCTCGCCCGCGCTCCCTGCAGCGTCTGCGGCTGGGTCTGCCGTCGGCCTGTGATGCGCAGCGGTTGCGCTGAGCATCGATGCAGCCGTGTGCGATGGTTGAGCGCTTGCACCACAGGCGGCAAGTGCGAGGCAGGCGCAGAGCAGCAGCGGTGAAAGACGTGCGGGCGCACAGACGGACGGTCTGAGGTGGTTTGTCATCTGCGGTCTGACGGGGCCTGCGATCGGTGCTCTGTCTCACCCCGATCCGAGGCGGCTGGCAATCGTGTGGGGAGGGCAACCGCGCGAAGTCAGCGGTCGTGTGAAGCTGGCGTAACCAGCGTAACGCGGGGCGCAGTGAAAGACGGTGAAACTGAGAGTGAACGGGAGCTGATGAGAAAAGACTCACGTTCGCCGCAGTGCGCAAAGCTGCCGGCGCGCCGGCTGCTGTGCCGGCCGGATCCTGTGGGGATCGGATCCTGTAGGGATCGGATCCTGGCGGAGTCGGATCCTGTGGGGATCGGTCCTGTGGGCTGTCGCGGGCGGGCATGAGCGGGGCAGCTCAGCCTCTCACCTGAGAGGTGATGCGAAGACGCAGAGACGGGAGTAGACTCGGATCCTCCTGCGAAAGCCCTGCGGCGGCCTGCGTAGGCGCCGAGGAGGGCGTAGGCCTCATCATCTGGAGCCACCAGAGAAGGAGAAAAGATGTCGAACCCTGACTCTCGTCCGGCCTGCTCACGCCTGCGGCGTGGCGGGTTGAGGGCGGTCGTTGCCACGATTGCGACGGTCGCGTCTGCTTCGGCTCTGTCGGTCGGTGTCACGACCGCGATCGCTGGGACACCGAAGCATCACGTGCGAAGGAGCGCGGCGACGCTCGAGGTCGGCACGGCGAAGGTGGTGGGAAGGAGCGAGAAGGTGCTCGTCAACTCTGACGGCGTGACGCTGTACACGCTGAGTGGCGAGACCGCCAGTCACCTGAAGTGCGTGACGAAGGCATGCTTCAAACTTTGGCCGCCATACCTCGTGACAGCGGGCGCGAGGTTGACGAAGGCCGCAGGCGTGAGTGGCCGTATCTCGAAGCTGCACCGGGTGAAGGACAAATTCTTCCAGGTGATGCTGAACGGACATCCCCTCTATACGTTCGCCCCCGACAAAGGCAGGCGTGGGTCCGCTCTCGGTGAGGGCATCAAATCGTTCGGCGGCGTCTGGCACGTCGTTGCGCTTGGGCGCTCCTGAGGCGCACTGCGCTCCGAGGGTGGAGGCATCGGCTGCGGCGAACGCACGGCGCTCGTGAGCCGATGCGCTTCGTGAGCCGATGCGCTGGATGATCGGCTCCGAACTCTATGCTCCGATCAGCTGAGAAGATCATTTCGGCGAAGAGGGGCGCCCTGACCCTTCTTGCGGCGCTTTCTGTGACGATCACGGCGTCTGGGTGCGGCTCGGCAGGGCAGCGGTCAGCGCTGCGGGCCGCCTCGAGATCGAGCGCGGCTTCCACTAGATCGGCACCATCCTCGACGG
>JAJYUP010000074.1 GCA_021792455.1 Actinomycetes bacterium
ACGAGCTCAAGGCGGGAACACGCGCGTCAACACCCCGATCGAGACGCGATCGGTCAGGCGCTGATCGCTCGAGGGCTCACGCCAACCAGCCCGAGGCACGCAGCCACTCCAACCGGCCCCCCGGACGGCTAACTCAACGGTATTGGGGCTAAGGTGCAGCGGGGCGACCGGGCTCGCTACGAGGTCCGCCGGCGCGAAGGCGGACGGCACCGCTCGAAGCTCTTCGACCGCCGCGCCGACGCGCAGGCCTTCGACGTGGAGCTGCGCCGGCGTCGCCAGCTCGGGCCGCTCGCTGTTTCCCAGCTCACGAGGGTCCAGCCGACCCTCGACGAGTGGATCGAGCAGCGCTGGACGCCCGAGCACGGCGCCACGCCGGAGGAATCAACGCTCGACTGCTACGCGAATGTGTACAAACGCCACATCGCCGAGCGCCTCGGCGACCTGCCGCTCGGCGAGCTTACGGTCGGGCGGCTGCGCGCCTGGCAGGCTGAGCGGCTCAGTGCCGGCGTCAGTCCCGGCACGATTCACAAGGCGCGCACCTTCCTCTCCAGCGTTCTTCGACACGCCGCCGAGGCGGAGGCGATCGCCGGGAACCCGCCGACGGCGGTCCGCGCACCGAAGAAGGGCCAGCGGGACGCCGTGAGGCCGCTGGCGCCGGCAACCGTGGAGAAGATGCGCGCGCTGCTACTGGCGCCGCGGCCACGTCAGGTGCCCGCCTCCCGCCCCGGCCAGCGCCCGCGACGCGCGTACACGGCTGCTGCGCCCGCTCGCGGGCGAGCTGCTCGAGTACAGGCTGGCGGCCGGGCGGCCGCCAGATGACGCTCTGCTGCTCAGCCGAGCGGACGGCAGCGCATGGACGAAGACCGACTGGGGAAACTGGCGCCAAGACAGATGGGGGCGGGCATGCCGTGATGCCGGGTTGGATGCGAGCACCACGCCCTACCACCTGCGCCACAGCTTCGCCTCGTTGCTGCTCGCCGAGGGCAAGCAGCCGCTCTACGTCGCCAAGCAGCTCGGGCACTCCCTGGCGGTGCTGATCGACACCTACGCGCACCTGATCGACGAGTACGAGGAGGCCGAGCGCGTCGACCCAGAGGCCGAGATCGCGGCCGCTCGCGAGATCGCATGTACGACTGGAGTACGTCGGGCGGCGGTGTGAGCGGCGCGCCGCCGCACGCGGCCAAAAGAAAATCCCCGCATTTGCAGGGCTTTCGTGCAGTGGGCGATCCTGGACTCGAACCAGGGACCTCTTCCTTATCAGAGAAGCGCTCTAACCGACTGAGCTAATCGCCCGGACAGCCATGCCGACAACCACCTTCGCCGTCGAGGATCGCGGCGCAGGGGCGTCAGGCGTGCTCTGGCATCTGCAGCGAGCCGATGCCGTCAGAGGGATCGTAGCGCTTCGCTTGGAGGTGCAGCTTCCGGTGAAAGGTCGGCGTCACAGCTGACAGCGGGCGGCCGCAGCCTGGAGCCTGCGGCGTGAGCCTCCAGCAGGAGTCTTTAGCAGGAGCCTTGAGCAGGAGCCCCTTCAGCGCCCGCCTGCAGCAGGAGCCTCGAGCGCCAGCTTGCAGCTTCACGCTCGATGGAGGATGCTGTTGCCGTGGGGATCGAGGCTGCCGCCCGCAAAGATGAGGCCCGCGCGCTGTTCGCGCCCCTGCCGCGCCACTACGACTTGGCGGCGGCGCTGACGAGCTTCGGCCAGGATCCCCGCTGGCGCAGGGCGATGGTCCGCGCCGTCGGTGCACAGCAGGGGCAGCGAGTCCTCGACGTCGCGACAGGCACAGGCCTCGTCGCAGCAGCGCTCGTGCGCCGCTTCAGGTGCACCGTCGTCGGCGTCGACCAGAGCCCGCAGATGCTTGGGCGCGCCGAAGCGAAGCTCCGTGAGGACCCGATGCTGCAGCGGGCGGTGACGCTGGTTCGCGCCGAAGCCGAGCGTCTCCCCTTCGCTGGGGAGAGCTTCGACCACGTGACGTTCACCTACCTGCTGCGCTATGTGGAGGACCCAGCTGCGACTCTGAGCGAGCTGACAAGGGTGTTGAAGAGGGGAGGCACCCTGGCCTGCCTGGAGTTTGGCCTGCCACGATCACAGCCATGGCGGGCGCTGTGGCACGCCTACACGAAGGTCGGCCTGCCAGCGGTCCTGAGGCTGGTATCGAAGGAGTGGGCCCAGACGGGGGCGTTCCTCGCGAGGAGCATCCCGAGCTTCTACGCGCGCCATCCGCTCGATGAACAGCTGGAGATGTGGCATGCCGCGGGCATGAGAGAGGTGAGGGTGCGGAGGATGAGCCTGGGCGCAGGGGTGGTGATGTGGGGGCAAAAGGAGGGGACGGGACCGGCCGCGACGGCAGGGGGGGCGCGGGCAGAGATGCGCGACCTGCGGAGGGGTGCGGGCGAGCCGCCCTCAGTTGGGGGCGAGTCGCTCCCTGAGGAGCAGGATGGCTGCGCAGAGGCCCCTTGAGCGGCGCGCCTTCTACGCGCTGAAGGAAGGCGGCTGGCGGGACTTCGTCACGCTCCTGCACCCGCCCTACACCGCGTGGCACCTGAGCTTCGTCGCGATCGGTGCAGGGGTCGCGCCGACGGTCCGACTCGACAGGATGGCCTGGACGCTTGGCGGCTTCTTCCTCGGCGTCGGCGTCTGCGCCCACGCGCTCGACGAGCTGCGCGGCAGGCCGCTGAACACGAAGCTTCCGAGCAGCACCCTCGCGGCGCTTGCGACTCTTTCGCTGGCAGGCGCGGTCGCGATCGGAATCTACGGCACCCTGACGGTCTCAGTGACGATTGCTGCGCTGGTGGCAGCGGGCCTGTTCATCGTGCTCGCCTACAACCTCGAGCTGTTCAACGGGCGCTTCCACACCGACTTCTGGTTCGCGGCGTCCTGGGGCGGCTTCCCTGCGTTGGCAGGATTCTGGGCCTGCTGCCAGCGCATCGACGCGCAGCTGGTGCTCGCCATGTGCGCCTGCTTTGCGCTGAGCCTGCTCCAGCGCCGCCTGAGCACGCCTGTGCGCAAGCTGCGAAGGAAGACGATGTCGATCGAGGGAACCCAGCTGCTGCTCGACGGGACCGAGGAGCCTCTGAGCGCCCGCGGCATCGCAGAGCCGATGGAGGGCGCCTTGAAGGCAGGCGCCGCCGCTACGATGCTGCTCGCCGCCGCGCTTGTGCTGGCGCGGATGTGAGCAGGCGAGCGGCTGGGAGCGCGAGTGGCGCGGCAGTGAGAAGCCTGGGCGATCACAGAGGTGCCCGGTGCGCAGGAGGTCGAAGCGGAGCCGTCTCGTCCAGATCCCCGCAGGTGGTTGGCGTCTCGTCCAGGTCCCCGCAGGTGGTTGGATGAGCCTCATCCGCCTTGGGCCCGGCCCCCAGCGAGGTCCGCTGCGAGCTCCGCCGCTTCGCTGAGCGAGGAGAAGCTGAGCTCCGCACGGTAGCTGCCATCGCGATGAGCGCGCACTGTGACGGGCCTGCGCAGCGCGCTTTCGAGCGTCTCAGCGATCTGAGCGCGCGCCTCCTGACGATCAGGGTGCTCGACATCGGCGCCGAACGGATGTTGCGCAGGATCCGCGGGCGCAGCGTCAGCGTGCCGACGCTTGGATGCCGCGCGCGCACGGGCTTCGAGCGTGCGCACCGACCATCCATGGGCGGCGGCGGCCTGCGCGAGGCGCCTGCGCTCGACGTGGTCCTCTGCGAGCAGCAGGGCCCTGCCATGACCCTCCGTGAGCACGCGGTTCTGAAGCAGCTGAAGCGCCTGCTCCGGCAGGTCGAGCAGCCTGATGAGGTTCGACACCGACACCCTGCTGCGCCCTACGCGCCGCCCAACCTCCTCCCTGGTGAGGCCAAGCTCCTCGACGAGCGCGGCGCACGCCCTCCCCTGCTCGACGGGGTTGAGGTCCTCCCTCGCCATGTTCTCGATGAGAGCGAGCTCGATGGTCCCGGCGTCCTGGTTTCTGTGGACGATCGCAGGGATCTGCTGGAGCTGTGCGAGCTTCGCGGCCCGCCACCGTCGCTCCCCCGCGATGAGCTCGAAGCGGCCATCCGCGATGCGACGAACGAGGACGGGCTGCAGAACGCCCCGCTCGCGCAGAGAGTCAGAAAGGGACTGCAGCGACTGCTGGTCGAAGGCCTGCCGCGGCTGGTGGGGGTTCGGCGTGATGAGATCGAGAGGGATCTGGCGCAGCTCGTGCTCCCGCTCCCCCTCCTGAGAGAGTGCGAGGATCGCGTCGAGCCCGCGCCCTATCCCGCGCTTGGGCTGGCTCACCGAGAGCGCCTCTCGAGGTTTGGGCTGGACGCCGCGTCAACCACGGGCGGCAACCTCCTTGGCAAGCTCGAAGTAAGCCTCCGCACCGGCGCTGTGGGGATCGTGGTGGGTGACGGGCAGACCATGGCTGGGCGCCTCCCCGATGCGGACGTTGCGTGGGATGACGGTGTCGAACACGAGCTCTGGAAAATGCCTGCGCACCTCTTCCTCGACATCTCGGCCAAGCCTGGTGCGCGCATCGTGCATCGTGAGCAGCATTCCCGCAACAGTCAACCTGGGGTTGAGTTGACGCTGAACCTTCTCGAGGGTCTCGAGCAGGCTGGCGAGTCCCTCGAGCGCGAAGTACTCAGTCTGCACAGGAACGATGATCCTGTCAGCAGCGACGAGCGCGGTGACGGTGAGCGGTCCAAGCGATGGCGGGCAGTCGAGCAGCACGTACTCGAAGCGCTGACGAAGCGGCGCGATCAGCTCTCGAAGACGGTGCTCAAACCCCTGCAGCCTCGGCAGCTCCACGGTCGCGCCCGCAAGCCCAGGGCCGGCTGGCAGCAGCGAGAGCCCGCCGACCCCGGTCTCCACGATCGCCTCCTCGATCGGCGCGTCACAGAGAAGCACCTGGTAGAGGCCAGGCTGGCGGGTCCGGTCGATCCCAACGCCGACGGTGGCGTTCGCCTGGGGGTCCGTGTCGATGAGCAGCGTCGGATAGCCCGCCTCAGCGATGCAGGCACCGACGTTGACAGCGGTCGTCGTCTTGCCGACCCCGCCCTTCTGGTTTGCTATCGCGTAAACCCGGGACATCGAGCAGACGCTACAAACCGCCCCGGTCGGCGCGCAGTGGCCGCTTGAGCGCGACCCCAGGCCTCCTGGGAAATCGGGGAGGGGTCTCCTCGACCTTCTGGAAGACGTGGAGGTGCCGATCCTTGGCAGAGGGAAAGGGCTGAACACGCCTGACATCGACCCGCGTGAGCCGCAGCTGATCGGCGGCACAGAGGGTCTGCTGCTCCTCCTGGAGCTCACGGCGCCCACGCCAGTCGACGAGCAGGCCGCCGACTGCGAGCAGCGGAGCCGCGTACTCGAGCACGGCAGGCTGTGGGCCGACGGCGCGCGCGACGGCGAGATGGTTGACGCCGAGGCCCTCCCGCCACTGCTCAGCCCGCGTGTGGACGACGGTTGCGTTGGAAACCTGGGCGCAGGCGAGCGCTCGGCGCAGGAACGCGCACCTCGTGCCCCGGCTCTCGACGAGATGGACGTGGGCGTGTGGCAGCCACATCGCGAGCGCAATCCCAGGGAATCCGGCGCCAGAGCCGATGTCGACGAGCGAGGCGGCGGTGGAGACGCCCTCGATCTCCAGCGCCGCGAGGCTGTCGGCGAAGTGCATCTGAAGTGCTGCGCGGGGATCGGTGACAGACGTGGGCGCATGTGGATCCCCCTGAAGGAGGCGAAGCAGCGAGTCGATCTGAGCCCGGCGATGGTCCGAGCAGCCAAACCTGTCACACAGCTCTGCGATCTGGTCGGCGGCCAGGCGCTCGCGATCGCGGGCAGGCTCGGAGAGATCCCGCAACAAGGCCTTCGGATTCTCGGCGCCCGGTTGCGGGCGGCCCGGCGCCGCGCCCGAGGGTGCGCGGGGCCCAGCGTGTGCGCAGAGCAGAGCCTGCTTGCGATCAGCGTCGGCGGCTTGCGAAGAACTGAGCATACCTGGACTTCATCTCTCCGATCCGCCCGCTGGCGTGTCGATCGAGCTGCTCTGTGAGCACGCTCTCGATGGCAGGAAGCACTTCCTCCGCAAGCGCAGCCCCCCGCGCCATCCACTGGTAGTACGAGCGACCGTCGTGATGGTAGGGACCATAAAGCCTGGACTGCGGGAAGCGCTGCTGGAGCCAGTGGAAGATGTCCTCGTGCCGGACGTGCATCTTGAGGGTGATCTGAGGCTGCTTGCCATCTCCACCGAAGTGGCCTTGGCCGATGAGCAGCCCTGCGACGATCCCCTTGTCGAGGTCCGTGAGGTGCGGGCGGCGCCGGTCCGTCCGATCGCCGGCGGTGATTTGGGGGCGGCGCCGGTTCATCCCGTCGAGGTCGATGGGGAGGGGAGGGCGCTGGTCGAGGGGCGCCACTGTTTCACCGGGAAGAAAAACGTGAAACATCAGCGTCGCCGGAGCTGCCCCCTGCGTCCGGATCGCGCTCGCCGGCGGCAGGCGAGACGAGCAGCCGCCGTTCCGGCTCCTGACCTTCGCTGCGCGTGAGCACGTCCCCGCGCTCGCGGAGGTGCTCGTGCACGACGCGACGCTCCCGCGAGGACATCGGCTCGAGCTCCACGGTCACACCGCTGCGGAGAGCCTCCGCCGCCGCCTCGTCTGCCTGCGCACACAGCACTGCAGCTCGGCGCTCCCTGTAGCCGCCGGCGTCGACGACTATCCGCCTCCAGCCGCCCTCCTCGCCATGTTCGCCCTCAGACCCGCTGCGAGACGAGCGCAGGCCAGGTCGGCTGCCTCGCGAGGCGCGGGCGCTCCCGCTCACGATCCTCTGCGCGAGGTGCTCGATCGCGTCGATGGTTTGGCCTCTGCGCCCGATCAGCGGGCCGACATCATCCCCCTCGAAGCGGCCCCACAGCTCGCCGCCCCTCTCTTCGACGAGCACCGTCGCGCTTGGCTCGATGCATTGCGCGATCTCTGCGAGCAGCACCTGCAGCTCGCCGAGCTCGCCATCCCTCGCTTCGCCGCTCATTCGCCTTCGTCTACTCGCTTCCTGACCTGGACTGGCCCGACAGCCTGCTCATCTGCGCTTCCCTGATCGCTTCTTCTTCTTGCGGGGAGGTCTCGGCGGCGTGCTGGAGCTCGGGCCGACGAGCGCCGGCTCGAGCGGCTTGCCCCCGCCTCCCCCTCTTCGAGACCCAGTTCCCGCGCCGTTCGCGCCAGAGGGCTGCGGAGCCTCGGCCTTCCCCTGTGCCCTGCCGCCAGCCTGCCCTCCGGCACCTCCACCGCCCCCTGCGCGGCTCGCGAGCTGCGGCGGCGTCCCGACTCGTCGGCGGATGAAGAACTGCTGGGCCAGCGTCCACAGGTTCGTGGTGATCCAGTACACGAGCAGGCCAGCGGGGAATTTGAAGATGAACAGCGTGAAGATCAGCGGCACGAGCATCATGATCCGCCGTTGGTTCTTGTCTGCCGCGGCACTCATCAGCATCGTCGAGCTCAGCTGCGAGCCGATGTAGAGGAGCAGCAGCACCGCCAGCACGACGCCGCTCGCGTGGTTGGTGATGTCCGGTATGAAGAGGAATTTCGCCGACCCTGGAGCGACGTGCTGGCAGCTCGTCGATTCGAGGTACTTCGCAGGCAGCTTCGACACCGACGTCGCGTGCAGCAGGTGGTAGCCGGACCGCGCGTGCTCTGAGAGCGCGTCGTAGTGGCTGAGCAGCTGCGAGCCGCATATGTGCTTCTTCAGGTCGAGCCGCAGCATGTAGTAGAGCGATATGAAGACGGGAAGCTGCAGGACGAGCGGCAGGCAGGATGCGAAAGGATTGACTTTGTTCTCCTGGTAGAACTTCATGAGCTCCTGCTGCTGGCGCTGCTTGTCGTCCTTGTACTTCGCCTGGATCTCCTTCATCTGCGGAGCCAGCACCTGCAGCCGCTGCATCGAGTGGAACTGCTTGAAGGTGAGCGGCAGCATCACAGCGCGCACGACGACGGTCAGCCCGATGATCGACAGCCCCCAGCTGCCGCTGATGATGTTCGCGTGGATGAAGACGAGGATCGCCTGGAACAGGCTGATGAGGGGCGAGAAGGCGCTTTCGATGACGTTTGTCGCGAGCAGGAAGCTCACCGCGCACTCCTGTGTCTCATTGATCGCTTCGATCCGGACTTCGACGACGGTGGGTTGGTGACGGACTGGAGGCGCAACTCAGTTGGATTCCCGCCGTCGCTCATCCGTCGACGCACCGGTCGGATCGGAACAGTCTTTGCGCCTCGACGGGATCGTAGCCGCCATCGCTGAACGGGTTGCACCTGAGCAGCCGCCACGCAGCGAGAACGAGCCCGCGCCCGACACCGTACCTGGCGAGCGCCTGCAGTGCGTAGGCAGAGCAGGTCGGCTCATACCTGCACCGGCGCGGCAGCGCAGGTGATATCAGACGGGAGTACGCGAGGATCGGGGCCCTGAGCATCGAGCGGGCGATCCTCACCGCCACGCTCGCGCCGCCCCCCGATGAGCCGACCCGGCCTGCGGGCTGACTGCCGCCCCCTGCGGGCGGCGCAACCCCGTCCGGCGCGCGCCCGAGCCTGCCTGCCCCTCCGACCGCTCCCGCTCTCGGCCCTGCGCTCCCACCTGACTGCGGGCTGCTCCGAACCCTGCCGGTCACGCCCTCTGCTCCCTGTTGTGGACGGCGCCCTGACCCTCATCCCCACCTTCGTTTTTCTCTGCCAGATCGCCGTCTCGCCGCACGGTCGCCTCCACCGCGCCGTCGCTTCCTTGGGAAGCTGCCGCCTCCCGGTCGCTCGACTCGCCACCAGACCTCCCGAGCAGATCCGCAAGCGCCTCCTGCACACCGGCGCTGCCAGAGCGCTGCACGAGAGACAGCACCTCGGGGCGTGCGGCGACGACGAGGTCCCTGCCATCGCGCAGCTGAGACGAGAGCGCCCTCACCGCCTCCCTGAGCGCGCGCTTCACAGCGTTTCGCTCGACCGCACCCCCGACACGCCGTGAGACCGACAGCCCGACGCGCGCCTGCCCCCCATCAGCGTTCGGAAAGGTGTGAAGCACGAGGTACCGGTTCGCACACGAACGGCCGTGCCTGTACACGCGCTCGAACTCGGCGCTGCGCGTGAGCCGACCGCGACGGGATGTGCGCGGCTTCATCACGCCGCGCTCACACGGAGAGGCGCTTGCGTCCCTTGTCGCGCCGACGCTTCAGCAGATGTCGCCCAGCGCGCGTGGCCATTCGCGCCCGAAACCCGTGTGTCCTGGCGCGCTTGCGCTTCTTTGGCTGGTAGGTCCGCTTCATGGCTCGAGCTCGCTCGCTTGCCGCCGCGAGACGTTGAGCATCCCACCGCCACGGCCCTGCGCATTATAGCCCGGCCTGCGATCAGCACCGCCGGTCCTGTTTTTCCCGCCATTTGCGTGGAGGCGCCCTTCACGCTGTGCGGATGCAGCCGGGCGTCGGTTATATTCGCTGCCGCCGGGCCGTCTGGCCCCCTTCCCAGCAGACGCAGCGTCCCCGCCAGGGCGGCCGCCGTCTGCCTGCACTTCGCCAAGACCTCCACGCAGAACGAACGACAGCCACTTGGACCACCTCGCCGCCGACACCTGGTCACAGATCAAGGCGCATCTGGCCTCCGCCGTAGATGAGACCACCTACGAGCTCTGGCTCGCGCCGCTGCGGTGCAGCCTCATCTCCGGCAGCCGCCTCGTCCTCGCCGCGCCATCTGAGACGGAGGCCTGGGTGCGCACCCGCTTTGGGCGCCTGCTCCAGGTCGCGGCCGCCACCGCTCTCGGACCAGACGCAACCGTGGAGCTCGGCCCAGAGCAGCGATCGAGTCCACGCCACCCAACCCCGCACGCGCCGGCAGGCGCGTGCCCATCCCCCACCACCCCGCTCGATCCACCGCTGCCGAGGCCGAAGCTCAACCTTCCGAACCCGAAGCTGACATTCGAGCAGTTCGTGATCGGTGACTCCAACCGCCTCGCCCACGCCGCCGCACTGACGGTCGCCGAGATGCCCTCCCAGGCCTACAACCCACTGTTTCTCTGTGGTCCGCCCGGCGTCGGCAAGACCCACCTGCTCAGCGCAATCTCGACGTTCCTGCTGAGCCACGACCCGACGATCACAGTCCACATGTTGACCGGCGAGCAGTTCACGAACGAGTTCCTGCAGGCGCTGAGCTCGAGCTCGACCGAGGCTTTCAAGTCGCGACTGCGCCGCGCGGACGTCCTGTTGATCGACGACGTGCAGTTCCTCGAGCGCAAGACTCGCACCGAGGAAGAGTTCTTCCACACCTTCAACAGCCTCTATGACGCGGGCAGCCAGCTGGTGCTCAGCTGCGACAGGCCCCCAAGGGACCTCTCCGCCCTCGAGGAGCGGCTCCGCGCCCGCTTCGAGTCTGGTCTGGTTGCAGACATGAGTCCTCCAGACAGGCGAACCCGCCTCGCGATCCTGCGCAAGCGTGTTGCCCACGATGGGATCGAGCTCGCCGAGCAGGAGGCGTTGGACGTCATCGCTGACAGAATGCAGACGAACGTCCGTGTGCTCGAGGGGGCGTTGATAAGGGTGGTGGCCTTCGCGTCCCTGACCGGCAGGCCGATCGACGCTCAGCTCGCAACAGAGGTGATCGACGGGCTCTACAGGGACGCGAAGCTCACAGACAGGGTGGCGCCACCGACGATCGCCGACATCCAGAGCGCGACGTGCAGGCAGTTCGGCCTGAGCGCTGAGGAGCTCCTCTCCCCCGGCCGTGCCCGTCGCCTGACCTGGCCACGCCAGGTGGCGATGCTGCTGTGTCGTGAGCTGACCTCCGAATCTCTGCCAGCGATCGGCCGCAGCTTCGGCGGGCGTGATCACAGCACCGTCCTTCACGCGTGCGAGCGAGCGACGAGACGGATGATGGAGGACGAGGCGGCACGCAGGGCTGTGGAGAACCTGAGACAAGTGCTGAGAAGAGCTTGAAGAAGATCTTCGACAGATCCTGCCGACCGGATCTGTTGAGAGACTTCTGCTCTGTCGTGCACACTTGTTGTGCACACTGTCTGCACCTCTCTGCGCACCTCTGTACGTTTCTGCGGCGCCTGAATGCAAGGGCAGGACGCGAGAGCGGAGCAGGAAGACCAGGCAATCCCCAATCTGCACATCCCCTGCTGGTACGAGAACAACTATCTGATCAGGAGTCGACTTGAAGCTCGCAGTGAGCACGACAACGCTTCTGAGGAGGCTTCAGGCTGTGAGCCGCGTCGCATCGACACGGTCGGCGGTGATGGCGCTGTCCGGCGTGCTGGTGAAGGCTGCCGGCGACCGCTGCGAGCTGGCGGCGACAGACGCTGAGGTCGGGATGAAGACGAGGATGAGCGCAGAGGTGAGCAGCGAGGGTGCAGTGGTGCTTCCAAGCCGCCTGCTGCTGGACGTCGTGAGGGCGCTGAAAGGCGAGAAGGTGGCGATCGAGCTGGACGGGGGGGACGGCTCAGCGGTGCTGAGCTGCGGCGGTGCGAGGTTCCGCCTGCGCACCCTGCGCCTGGAGGACTTCCCAGCGTTGGAGGATCCGTCCCCAGATGGCGCGGTGAAGATCCCAGCGAAGACGTTCACGAGCACGGCGATGAAGGTCGCCCGCTCCGCTTCTCACGACGAGACGCGACCAGTCCTGACGGGGATCCTCGTCAGCGCCTCCGAGAGTGAGCTCGTGATGGTTGCGACGGACTCCTACAGGCTGAGCGTACAGCGGACGGCCTTGGGCGCACCACTCTCCGGGCGCTTCGAAGCGAACGTGCCCGCACGGGCGCTTGCGGAGCTAGCCCGAACCGTGGAGGGGGGAGAGGAGAGCGAGCTGTCGATGAGCCAGAGGGACAGTCAGGTGATCTTCGAGGTGCAGGGCACGACGCTCTACTCACGGCTGATAGACGGCCAGTTCCCAAACTACCGCCAGCTGCTGCCAACGTCGGTCGAGCACGAGCTCCTGCTCTCGACAGATGAGCTGAGGGAGGTGGTGCGGCGCGTGAGCCTGCTGGCTCAGAAGAACACGCCAGTGCGTCTGAGCTTCACGGAGGGGCAGCTGACGCTCTCCGCGCAGACCCCAGATGTGGGCGAGGCGGTGGAGAGCATCCCAGTGCCATTCGCGGGCGAGCCGTTCGAGATCGGGTTCAACCCCGACTTCCTGCGCGACGGCCTGGAGAGCGTGGACACGGAGGAGCTCGTCCTGAAGCTGATGAGCCCTCTTCGCCCAGGCTTGATCGAATCTCCCGGCGAGGCCGGCTTCACCTACCTCGTGATGCCGATCCGCCTGTGAGAGGCAGCGATGCGCCTCATCGAGGTGGAGCTCCGAGACTTCCGGTGCTACGAGCGCGCCAGCGCGCCACTGGGGGAGGGGCTGACGGTCGTCACCGGCGAGAACGGGGCCGGCAAGTCGAACCTGCTCGAGGCGATCTGCTTCGGTTGCACAGGGCGCTCGCCACGGACCCGCAACGACAGGGAGCTGATCCGGTTCGGTGCTGAGGCAGCCCACGTCTGCCTGAGGCTGCGGGAGATCGAGGGCGAGAGCGCCGGCGGGAACGGCAGCGGCGGATCTGCAGGGGCGCAGGGATGCGGCGGGAGAGCGGAGAGGCACGCCGGGCGAGATGGTCGCGCGGAGGAGCACGAGCTCGCGGTGGGCTTTGGGCTGATCGGCGAGGATCGGAGGCTGCAGAAGCGGATGAGCTGCGACCGTGCTGAG
>JAJYUP010000075.1 GCA_021792455.1 Actinomycetes bacterium
GGAGGCGAAGTGCGCGCTTGCGATGATCGCCCGCAACTTCGAGCTCGAGCTCGACGACAGCCGCGGACCTGTGAAGGAGTCCTTCTGCTTCACGATGGTCCCGAAGGGGCTGCGAGTGCGGCTCACCGAGCGGTCCGTCCCGCGGCGGCCGACGCCCCTCGCGGGCGCGGCTCCCGGTTGCCCAGCGCACCCGACTGCCCAGCCAGCCGGGATGGGACTCGCCGACCGATGATCGAGCGCCAGGCTTCGCAGCGGCCTGAGATGCCTCGCGAGCATTTCGACGTGCTGATCGTCGGTGCGGGACTGTCCGGCATCGGCGCCGCCTGCCACCTGCAGGCCAGCTGCCCCCGACCGGCGCTGCTCGCGGCATTCGGCTAGCCGCCGGAGCGACCGCCGTCGGTGGCCGCACGGGGTGGAACTTGACCACATTCATGCCGAGAGAGCCGTGTCTTGGCGGTCCCGGTGCTCAGGGCGGGGCTCTGAGAGGCGATCTGCGGCCCTCGCCGCCACCTCCGCGACCGGTTGGTCGTCTGAACATGAGCTCTCAAGCTCGCCTGCGGTGGAGTGCAGAGCTTCGAGCTCGACCGGCGGCAGGTCTCCGAGGTAGCCGTGCAGACGTTCGGTGTCGTGCCAGTGCACGCATCCCAGCGTCGCCGGCTCGAGATCCTCGACGGTCTTCCACGGCCGGCCACCACGTGCGGGGCCTCTGATCAGCTCGGCCTTGCAGCAGCCGTTCACGGTCTCCGCCAGGGCGTTGTCGAAACTGTCGCCGACCGATCCGATCGACGGTGTCGCGCCGATCTCCGCCAGCCGCTCGCCGTAGCGGATGCTGGTGAATTGCGAGCCGGCGTCGGAATGACAGCGCAGGCCTTCGTGCCGCAGGCCACAGCTCCAGCGGGCCATCTCGATCGCATCCAAGACCATCTCGGTGCGCATGTGCCCCGCGCCCACCACCCGACGATCATGCGGGAGAACGCGTCGATGATGAAGCACACATACGCGATCCCGGCCCACGTGGGCACGAAAGTCAGGTCCGTCACCCAAAGCTCGGTCGGACGCTCGCCCTCGAAATGCCGGTTGACGAGGTCAGGGTGCCGGCCGGCGCAGGCGTCCGGCCGGGTGGTCCGCACCCGCTTTCTGCGATGGGCTCGACTCCGAGCCTACGATCGTCGACCACATCGTCCTTGTTCGCGTCCATGAACGCGACTACTTGCGCTGCTGGCGGTCGAGCTCCGCCCCGAAGAAAGCCGCTGCTCTCCTGAGGATCTCGTTCGCCCGCCGCAGCTCCCGGTTCTCCTGCTCGAGCTCTTTGAGCCGCACCGACTCCGAGCTGCTCACACCCGGCGCCAGACCATCATCGATCCCGGCCTGCTTGACCCACGAGCGGACCGACTCCACCCCGCAGCCAAGCTGGCCAGCGACCCGCTTGACCGCCCCGAACGACTGCCCGGTCTCAGCCTGCAACGAGCGAACCATCCGCACCGCCGCCTGCTTCTGCTCAACCGAATACCGACGCGTGGTCGGCTTGGCACTGCTCTGATCTGTAGACATGAGCTCCGTCCTTGACTTTCCAAGGCCAGAAGTCTCCACACAACCCAGGGCGATTCAGACCGAGTACGAGCAATCGCGGCCCGAACGCGCTCATCACCGGGTGCCTCAGCCTCAAACAGCCCCAGAACTCGCTCAGCACAGTCAGCGACCCACGCGGCGACAAGGCGGCGGTCGGCTTCGCTCAACGTCTGCGGAGAACGCATCACCGCAACTCTACGCACCGTCTCTACTACCGGACGGGTGGGCGAGCGGCGATGATCGGCCCGAGGCGTGAGAGCGTCACCGCCCACGCGCGAACATCGTGGTCGATCCAATCCAGCAGCCGGTAGATCGCCAGGGTGTCGGCCTTCAGATCACGGGTACGGATCGGCTCGTGATGAGCTATGCGGTTCCGCATCGTGTGCAGCTCATCCAACGCCCGGTACACCGTCGCGCGGTTCTGAGGCTGGAGGTTCGGGAACGCATGACGCAGATACCCGGTCCACAAGGTCGCCTCATAGCGCTTGGCGAACAGGAACTTCCAAAACCCGAAGTTCAACTCCGCGACCACCCTGCCCGGCGTCTCAGGACGCCGCAGCTTCCGCACCCGCCGACGCGCAGCGGCAATGTCCTCACGCGCGAACCCAGACAGCACCCCGCGCGGATCGTCATACCAATACCCAGCACGATCGCCGTGCCACACGGTCAGCCGTGCGCTCACGGCGTTACGAAGCACAACCTCAACAATCCCGAGCGCTTCGTACACGGCCCCGGACGCCGCCAGGTTCCACTCGTACAGCCGTAATGCCCCAGGCAGATCGCCGTTCGTGGCGGCCAGGTGGGGCTTGAGGCGTTCCGGGGAGAGCGCGGCAGCGACGTGCGCCGCAGCCTGCTCATCGCTGGATGCCATGCTCCCACTCCCGCGTGGTAATCTTGTTGACGAAGACCCCGGAAGGCCTCTGCGCAAGCACGTCTCCGGGGTTACTGCTTTAACAAGACTACGAGCCGGATGCGACACATCGCCCGCCGTCGCACCCCACGAGTAGACTCAGCCGAGTAAACGAACGATCAGGCACGAGTACGTTTACCAGCCCACGGGACTCGCAGTGGAGCGGATCAGCGGCCGGACCCTCGGCGTCCACCTGACCGAGCACGTCTATGAGCCGCTTGGCACGATCGACTCGACCTTTCATCCCACCGCCGAGCAGCGCTCGCGGCTGATGCCACTGCGGATGCGTGGCGCCGATGGGAGCCTGCACCCTACGGAGAGTTGCCGGGCGTCATGCGTTCGTTCATCCCCGAGCTCTCCAACGACGTGCCGGCGTCTCCCGTGCCGGAGGGGTGGGGCCTCGGCTTGCACCCCCTCAGTACACCCAGGTCGGTGCGACGCTGCCGGGCGCATGAGCCGACATGCGGCCGCTGTCTCCGCGGACGAGATGGATCAAACGCGTCGATCCGGTGTGCGCGATGCGGCACGCCGAGCGTGGCGGCGCCACTGTTGGGCTCCCCAGCGCGCTCCCGGACGACCGCGCTCCCGGGCGTGCAGGCGCAGGTGCTGCGTAATCAGGATGGCGCGCCCGCTCCCGGCGCGAGAATCGGCAGCCCGACCGCCGTTGCGCGCCCCACCAGCTCGCCGTCGTAGGTTGCGATCTCATCAGCGGCCACCCTGATCGCGACGGCGAGGTGAATCGCGTCGTTCGATCGCAGTGGCGCGTGGGCGCCTGCGGCGAGCAGGTCCCCGCGTGTGATGTCGATCAGGCTCACGGCGTCGAGCACGGTCCGCACCGCCTCCAGGTCGATCTCCGCAGGGTGGCGTGCGGCGGCGCATCGCATCTCGGTGTGCAGCAGCCACGAGGAGATCAGCTGTCGATCCTCCCGCCCCGCGAGCTCCGCAGTCAGCGCCTCGGATTGCGGCTCCTCCAGGATGAGCTTCATCGCCGCCGAGGCGTCGAGGTAGGTTGTCCTCACCAGCGCCCGCGGATCTCGGCGAGCATCGCCTCGCTCTCGGCGCTGCTCCTGCGTCGCACGATCGAGCGCAGGCTGGAGGGCGGGTTGCGCGCGACGCGCACCTGACCTCGGGAGATGAGCTCGGCGAGCGGATCGGCGTCCGGTGGCACCATCAACGCCGCCACCTTGCCGTTGTTTGTGACCTGGACGGTTTCCCCCGCGGCGAGAAGGCGCAGGATCTCGGCGCTTTGATTGCGCATCTGGCGATGAGAGACGGTCCTCACGTCGCACAGCGCAGCACAGCGGCTGCCGGACTCCGAGCGGCGGAGCGTGCGCGAGATGGTTGACGAGCAGCGGCTGCGTCAGCTGGCGGGAGCGCAGCCCACTCGTGATCCAACAGGGGGCGATCGAGGTTCGCCATTTTGAGCTTCACTCGCAGGCGCCTGACGGCAACTTTGGCCAGGTGGCCAATGTTTTCCCGCGCGCCGCTTGGATAGCCTCGCCAGCCGATGAGCGAGCCTGAGCCGGGGCAGGGCGGTCGTGGTGCTGTGCGGGAGGTCTGTGACCTGCCGGGTCCCCGCGGCGTGCCGTTGATCGGCAATGGGCTTCAGCTGCTGCCGATGCGCCGCCGTCACCTCAGGATCGAGGCGTGGTGCGAGCGCTACGGGCCCGTCTTCCAGTTCCGCGCCGCGGGACGGCGGTGGGTCGCGCTCGCCGATCAGGGGGAGATCAACGAGCTGCTGCGCGACCGGCCTGACCGGTTCAGGCGGCTGCGGGAGATGGAGAGGGCGTTCGAGGAGGTCGGCTTCTCGGGCGTCTTCTCGGTGGAGGGAGAGGCCTGGAAGCGTCAGCGAAGCCTCGTAGTCAGGGCGCTGAACGCGAACAACCTGCATCGCCGCTTCGACGTGATCCAGACCGCAACGCGGCGGCTGCAGCGCCGCCTGCGCGAGCAGGCGCGCTCCGGGGAGTCGTTTGCGGTCACGCGACTGCTCACGTCCTTCTCCGTCGATGTCGCCTCAGCGCTCGCGTTCGGCCACGATCTGAACACGCTCGAGCGCGGCGAGGTTCAGCTGCAGGCCCACATCGAGCGGGTCTCCTCGATGCTCTCCTTCCGCTCGCTGTTCCCGTTCGCCTACTGGCGGCTCTTCGAGCTGCCAGCCGACCGCGCTTACAGACGCTCGGTTGTGGCGCTGCGTGCTGCGATCGCCGACTTCATCGAGCAGGCTCGCGCTCAGATGCGGCAGCGCCCGCAGCTGTCTGAGGCACCGGAGAACCTCCTGCAGGCGATGCTCGCCGCACAGCAGCAGGACAACGCCTTCACGGACGCAGAAATCGTCGGCAACGTCTACACCCTGCTGCTGGCCGGGGAGGACACGACTGCGCACACGCTGGCATGGACGATCTGGTTTCTCGCCCAGCGCCCGGAGGTTCACGTAGGCCTGGCGCAGGAGGCGGAGGCGGTGCTCGGGCAGGCGCCCTTCCCGGCCGATCACGAGGCGGTGTCGCGGCTGGTCTACTGCGAGGCGGTGCTGCGCGAGTCGATGCGCCTGAAGCCAGTGGCGACGCTCGATCCCTATGAGCCGGTGTCAGACACGACGCTCTGCGGCACACGGATACCTGCCGGCACGCGCATCGTGCTGCTGAAGCGCCACGTGAGCCGCAGCGCCGGCGGGCCCGAGTTCGACCCGGACCGCTGGCTCGAGCCCGACGGCGGCGGGGCGCAGGATCTGGGCGCGGGACAGGATCGCCCTGCCCCCAAGGATCAGCGTGCGGCTCCAGACCCGAAGTCTTTCCTGAACTTCGGCGCGGGCCCGCGGTTCTGCCCTGGGCGAAACCTCGCTTTCCTGGAGGCAAAGTGCGCGCTTTCGATGATCGCGCGCGACTTTCAGATCGAGCTCGACGACTCGGCCGGCCCCGTCGAGGAGAGCTTCGGCTTCACGATGGTCCCGAAGGGGCTGCGTGTGCGCCTCACAGAGCGCTCGACGGTGCCGGGCGCCTGCACAGCTCGTCAGCGAGACCCGGCCCTGCTCGACTCGACCGGCTGAGGCCGTGACGGACCGGACGAGCATCAGGGCGCTTTCACAGAGCCTCACGGCAATGTGCAGGCAGCGGCTGCGGTCGCCTCTGAAGCGCTCGAACGTGGAGCTGCTGCTGAGGGGATTCGCGGGCTGGGGCAAGGAGGATCCGGCCAAGATCAGGGACATCCTGCACCCCGCCTGCGAGCTGATCGTGCCGGAGTCGGTCCCCTACGGCGGCACGTTTCGAGGCGCGGACGCGTTCGTCGGTTGGTTCACTGAGGTGTTGTGGCGCTTCTTCGATGAGTTCAGCTCCGCACCCGAGCGCGTCATCGACGCAGGCAACACGATCATCGTGCCGGTGAGCGTGAAAGCGCGCACGATCACGGGCGGGAGGATCGACGTGCACAACGTGTGGGTGTACGAGTTCAGGGCAGGCCGCCTGCGCAGGGCGCGCGTGTATGCCGACACCGCCGTCTTGCGCGATGCCATCGACGGCTTCGCCCCCGCGGAGGCTGATCGCCGGTAGACAAGGGTCTGCGATGCACTGCGCGCATGGGTCCGTCGAGCTGCGGCGCGGCGCGCTTTCGGCGCGCTGGCAACCGGGATTTGGACGATCGAGGACCTGCTGCCCGGCATCAGCGACGAACTGGTCGCGGTCTGGGCGCCGGGCTGCTCCGCAGGCCGCCCCCCCCCCGCTGTGTCAGCGCCCAGGGGCTGCCGATCGAAAGCGCCGTGCTGCGAAGAGCGTGCCGCGCATTCTCACCGCCACAGCGGGCGCTGGAGGTAGTCCACATCGCCGCTGCAGAGCGGGCGCGCACCCAGATCGGGTGCTTCGTCACATACGACATAGCCCAGGTGGCGGCCGCGTCGGTGCTCGGCTGGCAGGTCGCCTCGCCGCGTCGCTGATCGGGCGGTTCGGGCTGCCCCCCACCGCGACCACGGGCTCTCCTTCAGGCCGGCTCGCGCTGTGACTCGCGAAGAAACGAGAGCAGCAGCTCGTTCACCTCTGCCGCCGCCTCGTGCTCAACGCAGCGGCTCGCCTGCGGCTACCTCTCCGCCATCTGATTGCGCGTGAACCGCCGTCCAGCGACTGGCGAGAGCTCCTCGTCGAGCGGCGGCGCCGGGCTCAGCATCGACTCGAGCACCTGCTCTGCGACGGCGTCGTTTGCCGCTTCTGCCTCGAGGGCGGCGAGTTTCTCAGGCGTCATCGCGCTCGCATCCTCGTTCTCTGCAAGCCACGCCCGTGCCTCCTGCGCAGCGCGCTCGTCTCGCTGAACCTTCCGACCCGCCTCGTAGTAGCGGTCGATCTCCGCGAAGAGCTCGTCGACGAGCCTGTCCGTCGGCACCTTCTTCAGCGGCTCCCCCTTGCTGTAGATCATCCCCATGTCCTTCGCCCCAGTGATCCCGAAGTCGGCGTGCCTGGCCTCCCCGATCCCGTTCACTGCACATCCGAGCACAGACACCTCGATGGGGTCCTCGTAGGCGGCAAGGCGCCGCTCGACCTCCGCGACGACGCTGTCCATGTCGAACTGCAGGCGCCCGCACGTCGGACACGCGATCAGCACAGGGCCCTTCGCCCGCAGCTTCAGGGCCTTCAGGATCTCCCATGCGACCTTCACCTCCTCCTCTGCATGGAAGGTCGACAGGGAGACCCTGATCGTGTCGCCGATGCCGTCGGCAAGCAGCGTGCCGAGACCGACCGCGGACTTCAGCGAGCCTGACCACTTCGTTCCCGCCTCCGTGACGCCGAGGTGCAGCGGGTAGGGGATCTTCGCCGAGAGCATGCGGTTCGAGGCGATCGTGTTCGGCACGGAGGTCGACTTCATCGACACCTTGAAGTTCCTGAAGTCGAGACGCTCCATGAGCTCGACCGTCTCGACGGCGGCGGTGACGAGCGCCTCGACCGGGTCGTCGAACTCGAGCTGCCGCAGGTGCTTGGGCAGCGAGCCGGAGTTGACGCCGACGCGCAGCGGCGTCTCGCAGCGCTTCGCCGCCTCGACGACCTGCGCCACCTTCTCCTCGCCGCCGATGTTGCCTGGATTGATCCGCACGCAATGGGCGCCCGCCTCGATCGCCTTGATCGCAAGCGTGTGGTTGAAATGGATGTCTGCGATCACGGGTATCGGCGAGCGCGCGATGATCTCAGGCAGAGCCCTGACGTCCTGCTCCCTCGGCACGGCGACCCTCACGAGGTCGGCGCCCGCCTTCGCGACCTGATCGATCTGACTCATCGTCGCCTGAAGGTTCGCCGTCTCCGTCTTGGTCATCGTCTGCACGACGACGGGCGCGCCCCCACCCACCGGCACATCCCCTACGTGTATCTGCCGCTCTGAGGCCATAGGCTGATTCTACGATGCCCGCCCGCCGTCGCGTCTACGCAAGCGCCAGAGGGCCGCTGCCGCGGCTCGCGGACCCCTTCGCCTCACGCGCGCGGATGCGCCGGCATGCGCGCCTGTTCCCGCTCGCTCAGCTCCCAGAGGGCGGCACGGTTCTCGACGTCGGCTGCGGCTCGATCGGCCTGAGAGCGCTCGCCCCGCAGCTTGCGATCACCGGTCTCGACCTCGTTGCCAGACCCGAGTACGAAGGCCCCTTCGTGCAGGCGGACGCCTCCGTCTCGATCCCGTTCGCCGATGGTGAGTTCGACCTCGTCTACTGCAGCAGCGTGATCGAGCACGTGCCGCCTGAGCGCAGGGGACGGCTCGCAGCGGAGATCCGTCGCGTAGGCAGAGGCTTCTTCGTGCAGACGCCCGCCTTCGCGTTCCCGATAGAGCCGCATTCGCTGCTGCCGCTCGCACACTGGCTGCCGCGGCCGCTTGCCCGCCGCTACTGGCGACTCGGCGCAGAAGGCCGAAGTGAGCCCGTCGCGCTGCTGCGGCGTCAGGAGCTCGAGAACCTTCTCGAGGTCCCGGCGATCGCTGAGCGGATCGGCCCCTTCGTGAAGAGCTGGGTCTGCATCGCAGCGGTGCCACGCTGACCCACCGCTTCCCGCTCAGCCGCCGAGCCGCGAGATGTCGTTGCTCAGGCCGCTGATGACGAGGAAGGCGAGCAGGATCAGCCCGACGGAGCTGTACCGCCACATCGCCGCGATCGAGACCCTCTTGCCGCGAAGCTTTTCCGCGAGGGACCAGACGATGTGCCCACCGTCGAGGGGCAGGAACGGGAACAGGTTCACGACTCCGAGCACGAGCGATACGTATCCGATCACCGCGAGCGCCCTCCCCCACCCCGCTGCGACAGCCTGCTGGGTGACGGTCGTGATCCCGACGATGCTGCTGAGCTGTTTGCGCTCCTTCGCGCTCGTGAGTGCCTTCGCGATCCCGCTCACCGTTTCCGCAGTCGCGTTCCACATCACGCCGGCTGATGCGCCCGCGGCGGCGGCTGGCGAGAGCGCGATGCCGCGATAGCCGAAGTCGAAGCCGACGAGCATGCGACCGACTTCCGCATCGTAGACGGGGCGCACGCGGATCTGCACGTCGCGCCCGTGCCGACGTACGAGCATATCCACAGCACGCGCGCCCCTGCAGCCGTTGCGCAGGGGGCCAGAACAGGTGTCGGCGGTGATCGCCCGCTCGGTCCCGCTCACCGTCGCCTTCACGCCGTCGATCTTCAGGATCAGGTCGCCTTCGCGCAGCACGCGGTCGGCCGGCAGCCCAGGGATGACAGCCGCGACCTCTGGCGTCGGCTTCGTGAGCGTCCTGGCTGGATCGAGCCGTTCGAGCGTGCTCGCCCCTCCAGCGGTGCCGCTCATCGCGACGATCGCGAACAGCAGGAAGGCGATGAGGAGATTGACGGCCGGGCCGGCGGCGATCACGAAGATTCGACGCCACGGAGGCTTCATGAAGTAGCTGCGCACAGCGATCCTGAGGTCGGTGTCACGCAGCTCCTCTGGGTTCATGCCCGTGATCTTCACGTAGCCGCCGGCAGGGATCGCGCCTATCGCGTACTCCGTCTCGCCTGAGCGCACCTTCGCGATCGTCGGCGGGAAGAACAGCGAGAAGCGCTCGACGCGCATGCCAACCGACTTTGCGGCGAGGAAGTGCCCGAGCTCGTGCAGCACGATCAGGCTGACGATGCCAAGGATTGTGAGAACCCAGCTCATCGAGTCAAGTGTCGCAGGCGGCACGCTCAGCTGGCGGAGCTTCTCGAGCTCCGCCGTCGAGGCTCAGGCTCCGCCGTCGAGGCTCAGGCTCCGGCGTCGAGGAGCGGCCCGCGCCGCGCTTCGTGCTCAGAGGCGAGGTCCCCGCTCAGCTGCACCCCGTCGAGGAGCCTGCCGGCCTCTGGGCTGAGGCGGCGCAGCTGCTGCTCGAGCTCGTGCAGCGCGCTCGCACCGACCGCCTGGACGACGCCATCCGCATCCACGAACACGTTCGTAGGCACGCCCCTGATCCCAATCTCGCGCGCGTACCGCGCGGTCTCATCGAGCAGCACCGTCGCCTCGATGCCCCACATCTGCGTGTAGCGGAGCGCTTCCTGGGCGGCGGCTGCGCCCTCCCAGACGTCTATGAGGATGATGTCCAGCCCCGACCGGGCTGTCCGCAGGCGCAGCTCCTCGAGCGGCCGCGCCTCCGCGTTGCAGGGTCCTCACCAGCTTGCGAAGAAGTTGATGATGTAGAGCTTCTGCGCCCACTCGAAGCTGCCGCGCAGCCTGCCTGTGCGCAGGTCTGGGAGCATGAAGGGAGGCAGCCGCTGCCCGACGAGCGGGTGGGCGACCGCGGCCGCGAACGGAGCGGCGTCAGGGTGAAGGACGGTGAGGGTGTTGCTGCCAGCGTTGGAGACGAGCAGGGTCCCCTCCTCCTCGTCGACGACGCAGCCCGCCGGCGCCTCGCCGACGTCTATGCGCCCGAGCTCGAGGCTGGCATCGGCGTCGACGACGCTGACCGTGCCATCCCCCCTGTTGCCGACGTAGAGGCGACGCTCGTCTGGGGAGATGCTCGCGCCGACCGGTCCGCGGCCAACGTGAATCGCGCCCAGCAGCTCGCCCGTGTCGAGGTCGATCCGCTTCACGCAGTCCTCCATCGAGATCGCGACGTACGCCTCTTTGCAGCGCTGGCTGATCGCCATCGCGCAGGGCGCCCCTCCGACGGGAACCTTCGCGAGCTCGACCTGACGTTCGATGTCGATCACGCTGACGCTTGCCGACATGAAGTTCGAGCTGTACGCCCGCTGCCGCACGGTGTCGATCACCGTGGCGCCGCTGCCAAGCTCAGCGGGCAGCGTGCCGACCTGAGCAAGCGTGTCGAAGTCGATCATCACGATCACCGATCCCGCCGAGCACCCGCAGTACAGGCGCCGCCGCCCAAAGTCGGCCGACATGCCCGACGGATACGGCGGCACCGGCAGCTGCGCGATCCGCTGCTTGGCCTCAGCGTCTATGACGGAGATGAGGTCAGAGCGGGAGTCGCAGGTGAAGATCCGATCGGAGCGCTCGTCGTAGATGATGTCCGTCGGCTCCTGGCCGACGGGGATGTCGCAGACGCGCGTCTTGCGCTCGAGGTCGATGACGGTGACTGCATTGCCGCGCGAGGCGGTGACATAGGCGAGGCGGCGCCTGCGATCGACGACGGCACCCTCAGGGTCGAACCCGGTCGGGATGTGCGCGATGATGCCTGCGAAGCCTTCCACAGGCACCTGGCAGAACGCGCCGTCGAGCTCCTCGATCGTCGAGCCGCTGCCCTGGGGATCTCCGCTCATGGGGCGAAGACCCTACCCGAAAGGTCTGTGTGCCGCTGCAGCGTCCGCGATGATCACGCGAGCGCGGAGACCGCGCTGAAGGCGAGCTCGCGGGCTCGTCTGTCAGCCTCGTAGAGCACCTCGAACGCACGCAGCGGCTCAGGCTCGATCGCCTGAAGCGTCTCCTCTATCACCCGCGCGATCCCGTTGAAGGGAAGCCTGCCAGCCAGAAACGCGTGCACCGCGACCTCATTCGCAGCGTTCAGCACGCAGGGGGCGGTGCCGCCGGCAACAGCAGCCTCCCTTGCGAGGCGCAGGCATGGAAACGCGTCCTCGTCGGCCGGCTCGAATGTGAGTGCGCCGACCCGTGCGAGGTCGATCGGCTCGATCGGCAGCTGCACGCTCTCGGCCCCATGCAGCGCGTATGAGATCGCGACACGCATGTCTGGGGGCCCGATGTGGGCGAGCATCGCGCCGTCTGCGAGCTGGATCAGCCCGTGGATCAGCGACTGCGGATGCACGAGGACATCGATTCGCTCATAGGGCACTCCGAACAGGTGGTGTGCCTCTATCACCTCGAGCCCCTTGTTCATCAGCGTCGCAGAGTCGATCGTGATCTTCCCGCCCATCGACCACGTCGGGTGCGCAAGCGCCTGCTCGACGCTGACCTGATCGAGCTGCTCACGTCGAAGACCCCTGAAGGGCCCACCGCTCGCCGTGATCGTCAGCCTCTGCACGCAGCCCGCGCCCTGGCCCGAGAGCAGCTGGTGCAGCGCAGCGTGCTCTGAGTCGACTGGCAGGATCGCGGCGCCAGTCGCCTCCGCGAGCCTGCAGACCAGCTCCCCGCCGACGACGAGCGACTCCTTGTTCGCAAGCGCGAGGTCGATCCCCTCGCCTAGCGCAGTGACGGTCGGCCCAAGCCCAGCTGAGCCGACGAGTGCGTTGAGCACGAGATCCGCGCCCGACTCGAGCACGAGCCGCACGAGGCCCTCAGGCCCGGCGAGCACCTCGCCAGAGGTCCACGACTCGGCGGCTCTGGAGGCAGCGTCGAGATCGACGAGCGCCACCCGTTCGACGCCGCGGATGCTCGCCTGCTCGATCAGCGCCTGCCAGGAGCGCTCCGCGGAGAGCCCGACGAGCTCGAACTCCTCCCCCTCCCCGACGATGTCGAGCGCCTGCTTGCCGATTGATCCCGTCGATCCGAGGATGAGCAGTCGCTTGCGTTGCTCCATGCGCACCTAGGTTAGTGCCCGTTGCGGCGATGCGTCCCGTCCCGCCCGACGCCGAACGAGGCGCCTCGCACCTACGCTGAGGCGGCGCCCCACCTACATGGCGCCCACGCGCCCCACCCACGTGCCGCCCGCGCA